>DASSJF010000047.1 GCA_035691305.1 bacterium | reverse complement strand
CGACACGGCGGCGCGCGTCCCGAAGAACAGCGCGGCGGCGGAGACGGCGGCGGGCGACCTGCTCTTCGCCGCGGCGGCGGTGGCGGAGTCGCTCGGGGCGGATGCGGAACTCGCGCTGCGCGCGGCCGGCAACCGGTACCGGGCGCGCTTTGGACGGCTGGAAGCGCTGGCGCGCGAGCGCGGAACGTCGCTCGCGGACTGTTCCCCCGCCGAACTCGCGGCGCTGTGGCGCGAGGCGCGTGAGGCTCGATAAGTTTCTCCAAGTCAGCCGGCTCGTCAGGCGGCGCACGCTGGCCAACCGGCTGTGCGACGCGGGCCGCGTGACGGTGAACGGCCGGCGCGCGGAGCCCGCCGACGCGGTGCGCGCCGGAGACGTCATCGAGGTGGAGGTCGGCGACCGCCGCGTGCGCGCGCGCGTTCGCGACGTGCCCGCGACCCCCCGGCCCGACACGGCGTACTGTGAGATTCTCGACGGCGGATAGGAGGAGCCGATGGCCCGCATCACCGGTATCACGGCGCGTGAGATCCTCGATTCGCGGGGCAATCCGACCGTGGAGGTCGACGCCGCCCTCGACTCCGGAGCGCGCGGCACCGCCGCGGTGCCGTCGGGGGCCAGCACCGGCGTGCACGAAGCGATCGAGTTGCGCGATCGCGATCCCGCGCGCTACGGCGGGCTCGGCGTCCTCACCGCGGTCCGGCACGTCCGGGAGACGCTCGCACCGCTGCTGGCCGGCCGCGACGCGGCCGATCAGCGCGGCATCGACGAAGCGCTGATCGCCGCCGACGGCACGCCGAACAAAGGGCGCCTCGGCGCCAACGCGATCCTCGGCGTTTCGCTCGCCGTCGCCCACGCCGCCGCCGCGGACCGCGGCGAGCCGCTGTTCCGGTACCTCGGCGGCCCCATGGCCGCGACGCTGCCGGTCCCGCTGATGAACGTCCTCAACGGCGGCAGGCACGCCGACAACGGCCTCGAGTTCCAGGAGTTCATGGTCGTGCCGCTCGGCGCGGCGTCGTTCCCGGAGGCGCTCCGGATGGGCGCGGAGATCTACCACGCGCTGCACCGCGTGCTGCTCGAGCGCGGACTCGCGACGGGCGTCGGCGACGAGGGCGGGTTCGCGCCGCGACTCGCCGGCAACGAGGAGGCCCTCGAGCTGCTGGCCGACGCGATCCGCAAAGCCGGATACGCGCCCGGCGCCGACGCGGCGCTCGCGCTCGATCCGGCGTCCAGCAACTTCTTCGAGAGCGGCCGGTACCGGATCGGCGGCGCCGCGTACACGTCCGCGGAGATGGCCGAGTACTACGCGCGGCTGGCCGATCGCTTCCCGATCGTCTCCATCGAAGACGGCCTCGCCGAGGACGACTGGGACGGTTGGGTCACGTTGACGCGGCGGCTCGGCGAACGCCTGCAGCTCGTCGGCGACGACCTGTACGTGACCAACCTCCGGCGGATTGAAGACGGCATCGCGCGCGGCGCCGGCAACGCCGTCCTCATCAAGCTCAACCAGATCGGCACGCTGACGGAGACGCTCGAGGCGATCCGCCTGACGCAGCGGCAGCGGTGGGCCGCGGTGATCTCGCACCGGTCCGGCGAGACCGAGGACACGACGATCGCCGACCTCGCGGTGGCCGCCGGCGCCGGGCAGATCAAATCCGGCGCGCCGGCGCGGTCCGAGCGGGTCGCGAAGTACAACCGGCTGCTGCGCATCCAGGAGGCCCTCGGCGGGGCAGCGCGCTATCCGGGCGCCGCGGCTTTTCGGGGCTAAGTGCCGCGCGGGGCAGGCGGGAGGCACGCATGCGCCGGAGGGCCTGCGGCAGACAGGGAATCTCGCCCCGAGCCCAGAACCGAAGGGACGCTATGCTCAACGGCCGCCGCACTGGAGGGGCGCTGTGGTGGCGCGCGCTCTACGCCGCGGTTTTTGGGGCGACCCTCCTACTCACACTCGCGCTTGTCTACCTGACGACGGTCCACGTCCGGACCGCCGAGGCCCGCTTTGCGCATGATGTCGCCGTCCCCCGCCTGGTCTACGGCATCCCGTACGCCGACCTGATCAACCGCACGGCCACCGCGGCGCGCCTCAACCCCGCGCTGCTGGCGGCAATGACCAGCGCGGAGAGCGGTTTCGATCCGCACGCCCGCTCGCCGCGCGGCGCCTACGGGCTGATGCAGGTGATGCCCGGCACGTGGCGCGAAATCGGCGGGGCCGCCGGGTGCCGCTTGTCCGCGGCGGACCCCGCGGCACCGGCCTGTGTCGACGAGCCCGCGGCGAACCTCGCGGTCGGCGCCGCGTATCTGCGCCGCCTTGCCGACCGGTTCGGCGGGAACATGGTGCTCGCGGTCGCGGCGTATAACGCGGGCACGGTGCCGGTGGTGCGGTACCGCGGCGTTCCGCCGTATCCCGAGACCGCGCGCTACATGCGCCAAGTCGCGCTCGCGTGGTATCACTTGCAGACCTCCGGGACGCTGACCCCGTTCTGGTCCGGCGTGATCCGGCGCTTCGACTTATGGCGGCGCGTGCGCGGCGCCTTCGTCGTGATCCTCGCGATGATGACGTTGCCGTGGGTCCTGCCGATGCGCAGGCCGGTGGCCGGCGCCGTCATGCTGACCGGCGTCCTCCGATGACCCCGCGCCGCCGGCTCCGGGCCGCCGCCACCGGCGCCCAGGTGCTCGCGCGCCGCCGCCGGCTGATCACGGCCGGCGCGGCCGTCTTTCTCGCGCTGGCGGTGACGGCGCTGTGCGATCAATACGCGAAAACCTACACCCTCGCGCGCGAGAAGGCGCGCCTCGACGAGCGCAGGCGCGAACTGATCGTCGACAACGCCCGCCTCCACGATGAGATCCGGCGACTGCAGACGGATGACCGGTACATCGAGCAGATTGCGCGTCAGCAGCTCGGCCTCGTCCGCCCGGGTGAGGTGGAGCTCCTCGTCGTCCCGGCCGACGGAACGGTCTCGCCGCCGGGCGGCCTGCGGGAGGGGGGGACCGCTCCACCGACTGTCAACGGCCCGGACTCGCTGCGTCCCGCGCCGGACGCGCCGCCGCATCGGGGCGTCGGCGCCTGGGCCGCGGGCGCATTGGACGCGGTGCTGCGGCTGCTGCGCGTACCGCGCCGCTAGCCGCGCGTCCGCTTCCTCCTCCGAACGGAGGGTCCGACAAACCCTGGTACGTATCTAACGCGCGTTTCACGCGGTATTTCTTGACACTCAAGAGAGGGTAGGCTATAATCGCGACGCTATTTTCCCATCCTGGAGGAGGACGCCGGCCTGTAATGAGCCTGGAAGCAGGCAGTATTCTCGAAGGGATAGTCGTAAAGATCACGCACTACGGCGCGTTCGTAGAACTCGGGGAGGGCAAGAGCGGCCTCGTCCACATCTCAGAAATCGCCGACACCTACGTCAAAGACGTCCGCGATTATCTCAAAGAACAAGAACGCGTCAGGGTCAAAGTCCTTGGCTACAACGAAAAGGGCAAGCTCGACCTTTCCGTCAAGCAGGCCCTCGACCCCGCCGAACGCCAGGCGCGCGTCCGCTCCAAAGCCTCGTTCGAAGAGAAACTGACGAAGTTCATGAAAGAGAGCGAGGAGCGGCTCCTCGACCTCAAGCGCAACACCGAAGCGAAGCGCGGCGGCCGCCGCCGCTAAGTCCCTCGAGTTCCGCCCGCGATCCAGTCCGCCGCGCGGACGATCGTGTCCGCGAGCGCGTGCAGCCCCGGTCGCAGCGAGTCGATCTCCAGCCACTCCCCGGGCGCGTGCAGGTTGCCGCCGCGGGAGACGCCGGCCGCTACGGCCGGGATGCCGAGGGCGAGCGGGACGTTCGCGTCGGTGCTGGCCGCGGTCAGATGCGGTTCGACGCCCCAGGCAAGATACGCCCCCCGCACGGCGGCGACGAGCGGATGCTGCGCGGGAATCGCTCCGCCGGGCCGGTCGCCGACCTGCGCGATCGACGCGCGCACACCGGCGGCCTCTTCCGCCGCCACGAGCCGCCGCAGCGTCTCGCTCAACCGGTCAACGGGTGAGCTCTCCAGTGAACGGAAATCGACCTGCATCTCCGCCGACGCCGCGATCGAGTTCACGGACGTGCCGCCGCGCACGACCCCGACGTTGAACGTCGTCTTGGGCGCCGGCGGCACCGGCGTCGCGGCCAGCCGGTCGATGACGCGCGCGAGGTGGTGGACCGCGCTCGGCGTGCCGAATCCGCTCCAGCTGTGCCCGCCGGGCGTCTCGAAGCGGACTGTGTAGCGCTTCACCGCGATGCCCTGGTGCACGATCTGGCCCAACGTGCCGTCCACCGCGACTACCGCCTCGGGCCGTCGCTCCTCCGGCCGCAGGCGGAAGCGTATCCCGCGGAGATCGCCGAGGCCTTCCTCGCCCGTCGTCGCGACGAACTCGACGGCGCACGGCAGCCTGACGCCCGCCTCCCGCAGCGCACGCGACACAGTGACGAGCGCGGCCACCCCGGCGGAGTTGTCCCGGACGCTCGAGCCGGCGAGCCGTCCGCCGTCGCGGCGCGGCGGCTCGTGCGCGGCGCGGGGGAACACCGTGTCGATGTGCGCGGCCAGCACCAGGGAACGTCCGCCGGATGCCGCCGGCGCCCCGGCGCCGGCCTGGGCGAGATGTCCCCGCACGTTGTCCGCGCCGTCGACGGCCACATCCGCGAGGCCCGCGTCGCGAAACCGGGCCGCCACATGAGCTGCCCGTTCCCGTTCTTCGAAGCTCGGCGCGGGAATGGCGGCGAGCGCCACGATCTCCGCGACGTGCGCATCGATCGTCGCGTCCAACCGCGCGTGCAGCGCGGCCAAGGGACCGCCCGCCGAATCCCCGCGCGCGGGCGCCACGCTAGTCGCGCCGCGCCTCGTTGAACCCGAGCATCCAGGCGATGTCTTCGAAGGCCTGCCAGATGATCTCGTCGGTCTGCAGCTGACGGCTCGCTTCGCGGATGTCGCCGACCTCGCCGAGTTCGGCCAGGTCGCCCTCCATGCGCGCCAGGCGCTCGCGGAGGTTCAGCACGCGCTGGTCGATCGTCTCGTCCGGCAGGGCGCCGCGCAGCTTCTCCAGCGTCTCGCGTTCGACGCGCCGCGCCATGCGGTCCATCTCCGCCGGCTCGAGACGTGAGTAGACCACGATGCCGCGGCGCTCCTCGAGCGCGTCGCTGAACATCGTCTGCAGCGACTTGATCACCTGCTCGCTCATGCGGTACCCCCAGCACCGGCCGCCGCCGCCGCGCCGTATGAGACGAGCGCGCGCAGCGCCGCCAGCGTCACGTCCATATGATACGCCTCGCCCTCGTCGGACACCCACGTTCCGTCCCGGCGCACAAGCGCGCGCAGCCGGCTGAGGCAGCGGGCGACCACCGGCACCGAGACGGAGAACCCAGCGGCGCCGAGCGCGTCCAGCATCCCCGCGAGCGAGGCCGCCGTCCATCGATCGTCCGGCACGGCCGCGAGCGACTCGAGCGCGCGCCCGGCGGCCACCGAGTCGGGGCCCTCCAGCAGCGCGGCCGCCGCGGCCAGCAGCCACGTCGCGTCCCGGAAGCCCAGCACCCGCCCGTCCGGCGCCTGACGAGCCGCCAGGTAGGCGACCGCGCGCCGCGGCGCGTCGTCGCGGTACCCGGCCCGGACCAGCCAGAATGCGACGAGCGCGGTCGCGCGGCATCGCACGCGCGGATCGCCCGGGAGCAGGCGGGGTGGCGGCGCGTACCGCAGCAGCCCGGGCGGCTCGTCCCATCCCCCGTCGGAACGCTGCCCCGAGAGGAAATAGGTGCACGCCCGCTCCGCGTAGGGACTCTCGGCGAGACGGAGGTCCCAGAGCCACTCCAGGGCCGTCGCCGTCGCGTCGATCGTCGAGATGCGGCCGGCCGCCATCTGGTGCGGGAAGCCGCCCTCCTCGCTCTGGCGGGCTTCGAGCGTGCGCACGATCTTCGTGTCCGGGCGCGGCCGTCCCAGGATGCCGCGCAGGCGCGCCCGCTCCATCTCGGTGCCGTTTTGATCGATCGCGGCGATCGTAGCCCGCCAGTCGTATGGGACGACTGAAACCGCCTCGGTGGCTACTTCAG
The DNA here is from genome assembly GCA_035691305.1 of bacterium. Taxonomy (NCBI): domain Bacteria; species bacterium. The sequence continues at coordinate 6,641 of DASSJF010000047.1, read as the reverse complement.
CCATCGGCCCATCGGCGCGACCTCGACGCCGGCCCGTCCGAGCGCCTCCCGCGCGGCCCGCACGAGCGTCGGCGCGCCGGGAGTATCGCCGTGGAAACAGATCGTGTCGGGGGCCATGCGGAGTTCGGTCCCATCCGCGGCCTCCACCACGCCCTCGGTCACCATGCGGACGACCCGCCGCGCGACGGCCCCCGGATCGGTGATCAGCGCCTGGGGCTGCGACCGGCCGACCAGCGTCCCCGCCGCGGTGTACCCGCGGTCGGCGAACGCCTCGCGCGCAACGCGCAGGCCGGTTTCGCGCGAGACCCGCTCCATCACGGTCCCGTGCAGCACGACCAGGACCAGCGACGGATCGACGCTGCGGACGGCCTCGGCGATCGTACGCGACTGCGCCTCGTCGCCGACCGCCATATTGTAGAGCGCCCCGTGACCCTTCACGTGCTGCAGCGCGGCGCCCTGGGCCCGCGCAAACGCCCACAGCGCCCCGACCTGGTAGACGACCGCCGTCCGCAGCTCGGCGAGCGACATCCGCAGTTCGCGCCGGCCGAACCCGACGAGGTCCGGAAAGCCTGGGTGCGCGCCGATGCCGACGCCGTGCTCCTTCGCCAGGCGGACCGTGCGCTCCATCACGAGCGGGTCGCCGCCATGAAATCCGCAGGCGACGTTCGCCGACGTGATCTCGGGCATCATCGCCTCGTCGGCGCCGATCGTGTACGCGCCGAAGCTCTCGCCGAGGTCGCTGTTGAGGTCGATCGTGCGGGGCACGCGGATCCCTCCTGTCGTAGCGAGTGTGTACGGTCCGGCCGGGGTGAAGCCCTGCCCTCCTGCGCCGTGCCCAGGAAGCAGTTTGCCGGGACCCGAACCACCACCGCATGAGCGAACGCATCGGCTTCATCGGCGTCGGCGCGATGGGGCAGCCGATGGCCGCCAATCTGCTGCGCCGCGGCTTTTCCGTCACGACCGCCGTGCACCGGCGGGCCGAGCCCGTGCGCGCCCTTGAAACGCAGGGCGCCCGCGTCGCCGCGTCCCTCGGCGACGTCATCGCGGAGTCCACGATTGTGATCGCCTGCGTGCCCACCTCGGCCGAGGTCGAGGAGATCGTTCTCGGCCCCGGCGGAGTGCTCGAAGCGGCGCGCGACGGCGCCGTCTTCGTGGACATGGGCACCAGCCGGCCGGCCTCGACCCGCATGCTCGCCGCGCGGCTCGGGGCGCGCCGGCTGGCGATGGTCGACGCACCGATCACGGGCGGCGTGCGCGGTGCCGCCGCGGGAACGCTCACGATCTACGTCGGCGGCGACGCGGACCCGGTCGGGCGCGTGCGGCCCGCGCTCGAGGCGATGGGAAAGACCGTGATGCACATGGGCCCGGCGGGGACCGGCCACGTCACCAAGCTGCTGAATCAAATGCTGTCCCAGGGCTCGATGGCGCTGCTCGCGGAGGTCCTGCCGCTCGGCGTGCGCCTCGGCCTCGATCCCGCGCGGATGCTCGAGGCGCTCGCGGCCGGCTCCGGCGCCACGTTCGCGATTCCGACCCGCGGGGCGCGGATTCTGAACAACGATTTCGCCGCGTCGTTCCGCCTCGAGCTCGGCCACAAGGATCTGCGGCTCGGCCGCGAGCTGGCCGAGGAGGTCAACCACGCGCAACCGATGACCGCCGGCGCGCTCGTGACGTACGCGCTCGCGCGCGGGCTCGGCCTCGACGGCGAGGATACGATCGCGCTCATTAAAGTGTGGGAGCGCGCGCTCGGCGTCGAAGTGCGCGTCCGCTAGGAGGACCCCATGCCCTTCGCATCGGTCCACGGGGTACGGCTCTACTACGAGGTCACCGGGCAGGGCACGCCGCTCGTCTTCGTCCACGAGTTCGCCGGCGACTGCCGCAGCTGGGATCCCCAAGTTGCGTGCTTTGCCCGCCGGTACAAGGTGATCACGTACAACGCGCGCGGCTATCCGCCGTCGGATGTGCCGGAAACCCTCGACGCGTACTCGCAGGACATCGCCGTCGACGACCTGCGCGCCGTCGTCGAGCAGGCCGCGGGCGGACCGGCGCACGTCTGCGGCCTCTCGATGGGCGGCTACGCGACCCTCCACTTCGGCCTGCGCGATCCCGACCTCGCGCGCTCGCTCGTGGTCGCCGGGTGCGGTTACGGGTCGGACGATCCGGAGGTCTTCCGGCGGGAGGCGGACGCCCTCGGCGCGCGCATCCAGCGCGACGGGATGACGGCGGTGGCGCCGCTGTACGCGGAGGGCCCGATGCGCGTCCAGTTCCAGCGCAAGGACCCGCACGGATGGCGGGCCTTCGCCGACGCGCTCGCGCGGCACTCGTCCACCGGCAGCTCGCTCACCCTGCGCGGCGTACAGGGCCGGCGGCCCGCGGTCTATGCGTTGAAGGACCGCCTGGCGCGCCTGGCGGTGCCCACGCTGATCGTGACCGGTGATGAGGATGAGCCGTGTCTCGGGCCGGGCGTGTTCATGAAACGGCAGATCACGACGGCCGGCCTGCTCGTCGTGCCGAACACCGGCCACGTCGTGAACCTGGAAGAGCCGGCCGCGTTCAACGCGGCGGTGCTGGAGTTCTTGACGCTCGCGGAGTCAGGCCGGTGGCCGTCGCGCGACGCGCGGTCGCTCGGCCGCTCCGCGATGATCCCAGACGAGCGGTAGGCTCAACCCGTCGGCTCGGGAGCCCTTCCGCCGAGATACCGTCCGAACCACATCGCGGCGAGACGCACGACCTCCTCGAGGGTCCCGGATTCTTCGAAGAGGTGCGAGGCGCCCGGGACGATCGCCAGGGCCCGCACCGCGGGGATGCGCCCGAGCGCCGCCGCGTTCAGGTCCAGCACCGGGGCGTCGCGTTCGCCCACGATCAGAAGCGTCGGCGCCCGCAGCCGCTCGAGAACGCCGGGCCCGGCGAGGTCGATCCGGCCGCCGCGGGACACGACCGCGGCCACCACGTCCGGATGTGCCGCCGCCGCGGTCGCCGCGGCCGCGGCGCCTGTGCTCGCGCCGAAGAGCCCGATCCCATCCCGCGCCTCCGGCCGGCCCGCCAGCCACTCGACGATGCCGCCGAGGCGCCGCGCGAGCACGCCGATGTCGAAGCGCAGCTGCGCGATCCGCTCGTCCGCCGCCTCCTCGTCCCTCGTGAGGAGGTCAATGAGCAGGGTGCCGACGCCCGACCGCCGGAGGACGGCGGCGACGGCGCGGTTGCGGGGGCTGAAGCGGCTGCTGCCGCTGCCGTGGGCGAAGAGGACGACGCCCCGGCCGGCGGCCGGGGCGTCGAGATCGCCCTCCAAAACCACGCCTGCCGTGGAGACGCGGATGCTATCCGGCAGCGAGGTCCTCGTCGCGCAGGTCCGTCACGAACATGTGGCCCGGCGCGTGCGTGATCATGAACTCGACGCCCGCCGCCGCCGCCATCGCCTGCGGGGTCACGCCGCAGGCCCAGAACACCGGCACCTCGCCGGGCTCGATCACCGGCGGCTCGCCGTAGTCGGGCCGGCCGAGGTCCTTGATGCCGATCGCCGCGGGGTCGCCGATGTGCACCGGCGCCCCGTGCGCCCGTGTGTACCGCCCGGTTACCAGCACGGCGCGCGGGATCTGCGCCGCGGGCAGCGGGCGCATCGAGACGACCATCGGGCCGTGCAGCGCGCCCGCAGGCCGGCAGAGCGTCGACGTGACATACATCGGAACGTTCCGGCCGCATTCGACGTGCCGGACCGGGATGCCCGCGTGCTGCATCGCGGTCTCGAACGTAAAGGAGCAGCCGAGCAGAAACGCCACGAGATCGTCGCGCCAGTACGATCGGACGTCGTCCTCTTCCGCGACCGGCCGGTCGCGGCGGTAGATCCGATATCTCGGCAGGTCGACCCGGAGGTCGGCGCCCGGCGCCGTGGTCACGGGCTCCGGGTTGCCCGGATCGGTGACCTCGAGCAACGGGCACGGCTTCGGGTTGCGCTGGCAAAAGACGAGGAAGTCGTAGGCCGCCTCGCGGGGCAGCACGACGAGATTGGCCTGCGCGTAGCCGGCGGCGAGCCCCGCCGTCGGCCGCCGCCATTCGCCGCGGCGGATGCGCGCGCGAAGCTCCGGCGGCTCGATGTTCCGCGGCGCCTCGACGCGCGTGCTCACCGCGCGCCTCCGCCGCGAGAACGCACGAGCGGGACGATGAACGGGTTGCCCCTTTTCTCTTCGCCGATCGTCGTCTCCGGTCCGTGGCCGGGATAACACACCGTCTCGTCGGGCAGCGGCAGCAGCACGCGCGCGATCGACGCGAACAGCGCGTCCTGGTTGGCCCCGGGCAAGTCGGTGCGGCCCACACTGCCCGCGAAAAGCGTGTCGCCGGTGAAGACGAGGCCGTCGCCGACAAGACAGACGCCACCCGGGCTGTGCCCCGGCGTGTGCCGCACGGTCAGCCGGAGGCCGCCGACGGACAGCACGTCACCTTCGGCGATCCAGCGGTCGGGGACAGGCGAGGGCGGAAGGTCGATTCCAAACAGCACTTTCGCCCGGCTCGGCCCGCTCTCCAGTACCGGCCGCTCCCCCTCGTGGATCCAGAACGGCACGTGCGTCGCCCGCCGCACCTCGTCGACCGCCATGACGTGGTCGAAGTGCCCGTGCGTGTTCACGATCGCTACGGGCCGCGCGTCCAGGCGGCGCAGCTCCGCGAGGATGCGCTCCGCCTCGTCGCCCGGATCGATAACGAAGACCTCGCGGGTCGCGTCGTCCCCGAAGATGTAGCAATTTGCGCCGACCGAGCCGACGGGAAACCCCGCGATGATCATCGGAGGATCGCCGCCGCCCGCCGGATGATGGTCGTCAGCCGCTACGCCCGCGCGCCGACTTCGGCAAGACTCAGCGCTTTGATGATCTCCCGGCAGAACGCCGGCAGATCCGGCGGCGTCCGCGACGAGATCAGGTTGCCGTCGACGACAACTTCCTTGTCGACGTAGGTCGCGCCGGCGTTGATGATGTCATCCTTGATCGCGCTGACGCAGGTCATAGTCTTGCCCTTCACGATGCCCGCCGAGATCGGCACCCAACCGGCGTGGCAGATCGACGCGACGATCTTCCCCTGCTGAAACGCCTCGCGGACGAGCTTCAGCATCGGCTGGTGGCGGCGCATGTGGTCGGGCGCGTAGCCGCCGGGGACGATGACCGCATCGAAGTCGGACGCTTTCGCGTCGTCCATGGAGATGTCGGCCTTCGCGGGGAACCCTTCCTTGCTCTTGTACAGCTCGCCGGCCTTCGGGCCGACGATCGTCACGGTCGCCCCGGCCTCGCGGAAACGCATCACCGGGTACCACAACTCGAGGTTTTCGTAGTAATTCTCGGCGAGGACGGCAACCCGCTTGCCTGTCAGTTCCATGCGGCCACCTCCGAGGTCGGTAAATCGTGGACTGCTGAGACACTTCCAGTATAAGAAGCGTGGCGCGCGGCGGTCAACGCCGCGTGGGGTCAGCAGCCTAACCGTCCCCTCTGCCGCACCAAACGCAACACGGGCCCCGCTCAGCCTGCCTGGGTCCGCCAACTCGCTTCCTTCGATTAGAGTATCTGTATCGGAATCACGGGTGCCGACCCTGATCCAGTGAGATGTTGTTCCCTCCTCTAACGACGAGTTCCAAAGGGATTGGCCTTTCGAACGGGGGCGTCGGGCGCAGACCCGCAACGATTAGTGGTGCTTCTTGCTGATGACGATCCAAAACACGTAGGCTGCAAGCGCCAATGTTGCCGTGACTTGAAAGGTGGCTCCCCAGTTGTACCAGATTTGAAAATTCGCGCCCATCGTGCGCCACCGTTCGGCCCACGGATATTCGTTGTGGAAAAACCCTGCAACGCGCGATGGTCTTCTGTGCACGGCTATCGGTAGGTCCGGTGATAGGATTCGCTCGGCGCTCTCGGTGTAGTGCAATGCCATGTCTTTATCGTGATCGTTTCTGACCCTAATCGGACCGACCCAGAAAACTGCGTGGCCCAGCACGATTGCCAGAAGGATGATAACGATCATGAATGTCGGTGGGGTGTCGGGTATATAAACCGTCCCTGCTGTGAGTGCGGCTAGCAGCGCCCACACGCCCACGGAAATTTTCCATTCCAGGCCTTGTCGCATGCGCCAACAGGCAAAGTGAAAGTTAGCCAAGTGCATGAACGCGTCGAATCGTTCCTTCTGGCTCACCTGATATCCCGTCCCAAAAGACGAATGGGCTATCGCGTCTGTCCCGCTGAGTTGTTCTACTCTCTCGCAATTCCCTGCGCTGCTGCTACTCAGGAGGGAATGTCGGAGCGGGCGTCCTTGAGCGGATCGTAACCTCAACGACCGCGTCGAGGCATTTTCTGGCGGAGTGGGGAACGTCTGGACTCTTCTGGGGCTGGGCACTACTTCGATACGTCCCCCCGGGGGTGAGCAATGTTTGTTCGGGTGATCATGTTGGTGCTCGCTATTTGCACGCTCATCGGTACTTCGGTTCAGGCCCAGACCGAGCCGTTTGGAACCGCGGTTCTGAGGGCCGTGACGGTGACAATAATTTCGCGCAATTATGCGACGCGCCAAGGAGGCATCTGCCATGGCGCTGTGTACACGGTGATCAATTCGGTAGCCTATGTGACCACGGCGAAACACTGTGTGGAGACGCTGTCCTCCGCCCCGCTTTCACC
>DASSJF010000046.1 GCA_035691305.1 bacterium | reverse complement strand
GCCCGACACGGACGTGCGCGCGCTCTCCGGCGGCAACCAGCAGCGGGCGCTGCTCGCCCTGCTGCCCGACCACCTCACCTTGTTGTTAATGGAGCATCCGACCCGAGGACTCGACCTCGAGTCGGCGGAGGAGATCTGGCGCCGGCTGCTCGAGCGGCGCGCGCACGGCACCGCGATCGTCTTCTCATCGTCGGATCTCGACGAGCTGCTGGACCGCAGCGACCGCATCGTTGTCTTTTCCGGCGGCCGCGTGGCGTCGCCGGTCGACTCGCGGGGCGCCACGGTCGAGCAGCTGGGACGCTTGATCGGAGGTCGAGGGTTCTGAGCGGCCCCGGCGCTGGCCGGCGCCTCGGCTTCGCCGCGGCCGGTCTCGCGCTCGCCCTGCTCGCGGGCGGAGCGTTTCTGCGGATCGTGACCGCGTCGCCCGCCGAGGCGTACGGCCTGATCGTCGCGGGGGCGCTCGGGTCGCCGGAGCACGTGACGTTCGTGCTGGCCGCGTGGGCTCCGGTGCTGCTCGCCGCGGCCGGCCTTCTGGTCACCTTCGCCGCCGGCCTCTGGAACATCGGGATCGAGGGACAGATCATCTTCGGCGCCGTGTCCGCAACCGGCGCCCTGCGCGCCCTCGAACATGCCGCGTCCGACAGGGCCGCGCTCGTCGTGGCGGGGGTGGCCGGCGCCGCGGGCGGGGCGCTGTGGGCGCTGCTCGCAGGCTGGCTCCGAGCCTACGGCGGCGTGAGCGAAATCTTCGGCGGCCTCGGCCTGAACTTCATCGCCGGTAGCCTCACGGTCTACGTCGTGCTCGGGCCGTGGGCGCGGCCGGGCATCGCGTCCACCAGCGGCACGGTGCCGTTCGGGTCCGCGCTGTGGCTGCCCGCGTTCCGGATCCCGCCGGTCGCGGTCCCGGGCGAGGTGCTGCTCGCGCTGGCCGCAATCGGCGGCGTGTCCGCGGCGCTCCGCGGCACGTACTTCGGTTTGTACCTCGCCGCGATGGGGCGCAGTCTGCGCGCCGCGCGCCTTCGCGGCATCCCGACGACGCGCGAGATGCTGCGCGCCTTCGCGCTGTGCGGGGCGCTCGCCGGCGTCGGCGGGTTCGTCCTGGTCACCGGCGCGTACTCACGCCACCAATTGTTTCCGCTGATCTCGGGCGGCGACGGGTACCTCGCGATCCTCGTCGTCCTACTGGCAGGCCGGAACGCGGTCGCCTGCGCGCTCATCTCCGCCGCGTTCGCCGCGATCTCGATGGGCAGCCTGCAGCTCCCGCTGACTATGCAGCTCGACTCGTCGATGGGCGGGGTGATCCAAGGCCTGCTCGTTCTGTCGGTGCTTCTGCTGCGCGGCCTGCAGAGCCGGTTCATACCCGGGCGCGGGGAGCTCTGACGGTGGACCTCGTACCGCTGGCCGCAACCGTCGTCGCTGCCGCGCCTCCGGTGATCTTCGCGGTGCTCGGCGAGACGCTCGCCGAGAAATCGGGCGTGATCAACCTGTCCCTCGACGGCCTGCTGCTGTTGAGCGCGATGACGGGGTTCGCGGCGGCGCGGACGGCGGGAAGCGTCCCCGCGGGCGTCCTGGCGGCGATGGCGGTCGGGGCCGCGGCCGGGCTTGTGGTTGCGTTCGCGAGCCTGACTCTGCGGCAGCATCAGGTGGCGACGGGGTTCGTCCTGACCGTGTTCTGCCAAAACCTGGCGTATCTGCTCGGCACGCCGGTCGCGCACGTGCCGGGACCGCAGATCTCCCCCGCTCCCGTGCCGCTGCTCGACAGGTGGCCGGTCGCGGGCCCGATCGTCTTCAATCAGGACCCGCTCGTGTACCTGAGCCTCGCCGCCACCGCCGCGGTATGGTGGTATCTCTTCAAGACGGCGCCCGGCCTCGTCTTGCGCGGCGTGGGGGAACATCCGGCGGCGGCCGCGGCCCGCGGCGTCGCCGTCACGCGCGTGCGGTATCTCTACGCCATCGCGGGCGGGGCGCTCGTGGGTCTGGGGGGCGCGGCGTTTTCGCTCGCCGTCAAGCCCGGCTGGAGCCGCCCGGACGGGATCGAGGGGACGGGGTGGATCGTGCTCGCGATCGTCATCTTCGGGAACTGGGATCCGCTCCGCGGAGTCGCCGGCGCGTACCTGTTCGTCCTGCTGCAGACTGTCGGAACAGTTCTACAGGACCTGATGCCGGGTGTGCCGACCCAGGTCTTCCCCACGCTGCCGTTTCCGCTCATGATCTTCGCGCTGCTGCTCGTGGCGCTCGGCAACGCCGACCGGATTCACCGCGCGCTCCACCGGCTGCCGCCGGGGGCCCGCCTGAGGATCGTGCGCACGCTGCGGGCGCTGCAGGCGTCGCCGCCGGCCGCGCTCGGCGCACCGTTCGAGCAAGACTAGCCGCCGTCGGAACCGGCTGCCGACATGCGAAGGCGGCGGCGGCGCGCGCGCCGAAAGCATCCCGGCGCTTCGGTGGCGTCGTGGCCGTCCGCTGGCCGGCCGGCGACGGCACCGCGCTGAGACCAGGAGGACCCTCGATGACGCTGGCCGGGATCTACCCGATTACGCCCACCCCGTTCGACGAGCAGGGCCGGATCGACACGGAGAGCATTCGGACGATGACCGAGTTCATGCTGCGCCTCGGCGTCGACGGCCTCGCAATCCTGGGGGTAATGGGCGAAGTCGACCGTTTGACGGACGCGGAGCGCGACCAGGTCACCGAGGCGTTCCGGCGCGCCCTCCCCGCCGGCAAGGCGCTCGTCGTCGGCGCCGGCTCGAACGGCACGGACGCCGCGATCCAGGCGTGCCGGCGCGCGGAGAGCCACGGCGCGGACGCGCTTCTCGTGTCACCACCGCGCATTCAGAACGAAGCGACGCTGTTCGGCTACTACGAACGCGTCGCGAAAGCCGCGGCGGTGCCGCTGGTCGTGCAAGACTACCCGCCCGCGACCGGCGTGCTCATGCCCCCCGCCCTCCTGGCGCGGCTCTACAAGGAACTGGAACGGGTGGAGTACGTGAAGCTCGAGGACGCGCCGACCGGCCCCAAGATGGAGCGCATTCGCGCACTGGCCGGCGAGGCATTCGGTATCTTCGGCGCGCTCGGCGGCGTCTACGCGTTCGAGGAGCTCGAGCGGGGCGCGGTCGGGATCATGAGCGGGCTCGCGTACCCCGAGCTGCTGGTGAAGCTGTACCGGCTGCATCGCGCCGGCAACACGGCGGGGGCGGCGGCGCTGTTCTACGACTTCGTGAACCTGGCGCGGTTCGAATTTCAGCCGGGCATCGGCGTCTCGCTGCGCAAGGAGATCCTGGTCCGGCGCGGCGCGATCCGGACCGCCGCCGTCCGGCATCCCGGTGCCGTGGCGGATCCGATCACGCTGCGCCAGCTCGACCGGATCGTCGCGCACCTCGTCGCGCGCGGACACCTCGCAGCCGAGGAGCGCGAACGGGCCCGCGCCCGCTGACCGCGCAGAGAGGCCGTCCGGTGCCCTGCGACCTCGTCGTCCGCGGCCGCGTCGTCCTCTCCGAGCGCGTGCTGCAGGACGGCTACGTCGCCGCCGACGGCGGCCGGATCGCGGCGATCGGCGCCGCGGGCGGTGGCCTCCCGGCCGCCGCCCGGACCGTGGACGCGACCGGCTCCTACGTCCTGCCGGGCGTGGTCGACACGCATGTCCACACCCGCAGCGAGCCCGCCGAGGGCATCACCCGCTGCACCGAGGCCGCGGTCGCCGGCGGCGTGACGACGATCGTCGACATGCCCTACGATATGCCGGCCGCGGTTCCGGACCTCGAGACCTTCGAGCGCAAGGTCGAGGATGTCGGCGCGGAGGCCGTGTGCGACGTCGCGCTCTACGGCACGATCCGCAAAGAAGGCGGCCTCGACGCGATCGAACCGCTGGCGCGGGCGGGCGCCTGCGCCTTCAAGCTGTCGACCTACGAGTCCCATCCGATCCGCTTTCCGCGCATCCCGGACGGCGAGATGCTGGAGGCCTTTCGCCGCATCGCCGGGACGGGGCGTTACGTCGCGGTGCACTGCGAGAACCAGGACATCGTCGACCGGGCGATCGCCGCGGCCCGGGCCGCCGGCGACACCGGCCCGCTCGCGCACTGCCGTACCCGTCCGCCCGTCTCGGAGACGGAGGCGGTGAACCGGGTGCTGGAACTGGCATTTCACGCGGGCGTCCACATCCACATCGTCCACGCCAGCGTGGCCCGGTCGTTCGACCTGGTCGAGCGCTACCGCGCCGGCGGCCTGCACGCGACGGCGGAAACCTGCATCCAGTATCTCGTGCTGGACGAGCAGGCGATGGAGCGCCTCGGCCCGTTTGCGAAGATCAATCCGCCGCTGCGCGCGCGCAAAGACGTCCAGGACCTATGGGCGTATCTCGCGGCGGACCGCATCGACTGGGTGACGTCGGACCACGCGCCGTGGGCGACGGAGCAGAAACGCGACCGCACGGACATCTTCGCCAATGCATCCGGTGCGCCCGGCGTGGAGACGCTTCTGCCGCTCCTCTACCATGCCGGGGTCGCGGCGGGGCGGATCTCGATCGTCGATCTCGCGCGCTTCCTCGCCGAGCGGCCCGCCCGCAACACCGGCCTCTTTCCCCGCAAGGGGATTCTCGCGCCGGGCTCCGACGCGGACATCACCATCCTGGATCCCGAGGCGGCCTGGACCGTGCGGGGCGCCGAACTTCACAGCGGCGTCGGCTGGACGCCGTACGAGGGGATGGCGCTCCGCGGGCGGGTGACGCACACGTTCGTCCGCGGCCGCCCGGCCTACGAAGAGGGCCGCGTCGCCGCCAGGCCGGGCGACGGCGCGTTCGTCCGTCCATGACGCCGCCGCCCGGGGGATGCCTCATGTCCCGCGGCTGCCCGCTTCGATCCGGCGGTTCAGGTCGTAGGCCGCGCTGATCAGCGCGATGTGCGTGAGCGCCTGCGGGAAATTACCGAGGTGCTCGCCGCGCCGCCCGAGCTGCTCCGAGTAGAGTCCCAGCTCGTTCGCATAGCCGAAGAGCTTTTCGAACAAGAAGCGCGCCCGCCTGGTATCGCCGGAGCGCGACAGCGCCTCCACGTACCAGAACGAGCACATGTTGAAGGTGCCTTCGTGGCCGCGCAGCCCGTCGGGCGCCTGCTCGATGCGGTACCGGTACACCAGCGCATCATCGACCAGGTCGTGCCGGATCGCCCGCAGCGTCGACAGCCACCGCGGATCGTGCGGGCTCACGAGCCGAACGAGCGGCATCAGCAGATTCGCGGCGCCGAGGGCCGTCGAGCCCTTGTGCTGCACGAACGCCTCCCGCTTCGGGTCCCAGAAGTCGTGTATGATGCTGCGGTAGATCTCGTCCCGGATGTCGTGCCAGCGCCCGATCGGCGCCGGGTACGAACGGTTGCGGGCGATCCGGAGCGCCCGGTCGAGCGCGACCCAGCACATCACGCGTGACTGGCAGAACTCCTGGGCGCCGGCGCGCACCTCCCAGATCCCCTCGTCCGGCCGCCGCCAGTTGGCGCACACCCAATCGATGAGGCGGGTGAACGCCTCCCACAGCACAGAAGAGATCTGCTCGCCGTGCCGGTCGAAGACGTAGAGGCCGTCGGCCAGCTCGCCGTAGATGTCGAGCTGCAGCTGCCGGTATGCCTCGTTGCCGATCCGCACCGGACGCGAGCCCTTGTAACCGGCCAGATGCGGCAGCGCCGCCTCGGCCAGATCGCGCCGGCCGTCGATCCCGTACATCGGCTGCAGCGGCCTGTTCGGATCCGCCTCCTCGGCGCGCCGCGCGATCCAGCGCATGAAGGCGGCCGCCTCATCGGTGTAGCCGAGGCGGAGCAGCGCGTAGATTGTGAACGACGCGTCGCGGATCCACGTATACCGGTAGTCCCAGTTGCGCTCGCCGCCCACCACCTCCGGCAGCGAGAACGTCGGCGCCGCGACGATCGAGCCGAACTCGCGCGACGTAAGGAGCTTCAGCGCCAAGGCGGACCGGTTCACCATCTCCCGCCACCGGCCGCGGTACGTCGACCGCGCCATCCATCGCCGCCAGTAGTTGAGCGTGTCCTTGAACGACTGCACCACGTACGGTGCGAAGTCGGCGGCCGGCTCGTGCCCGCGGCGCGCCTCCTCGAAAATGAACGCCGCGCTCTGGCCGGCGGACAGCGTGAACTCCGCGACCGCGTCGCCGTTGCGAACTTCCACCGGACACTCGGCGCGCAGCCGCAGCGCCGGAAGCCCCTCCCGCTCCGGGGTGAACACGACGCCGTCCTCGGTCCGCACGGCGCGGTGTCCGGCCCGGGCGTGGTCGAAGCGCGGCGCGCAGAGGAGCCGATAGCGGATTTCGCCGCGAACGGTCTTGGCCCGCCGCACGATCTGCGGCGTGCCGGTGGGCGGCTCGAGCGGCATGAAATCGGAGATCTCCGCCATCCCATCGTCGGCGAGGAAACGGCTCAGAAGCACGTTGGAATCGAACACGTAGAGCTGCTTGCGGCGGGGCCTCTCGACGAGCGGCGTTAACGCGAACCGGCCGCCCCGCTCGTCGTCGAGCAGCGCCTGAAAGACGGACGGCGAGTCGAAGTGCGGGAAGCAGAAGAGGTCGATCGAGCCGGTGGCGCCGACGAGCGCGGCCGTGCGAAGGTCGCCGATCACGCCGTACCGCTCGATTGGCAGGTAGCCCACGCGTTGATTGTTCCCCAGACGTGGTTCGCCGACTTACCGGCCCTCTCGGCGCGCGCTACGCGGGCGACGCGGACGCGACGGGATAGTCCTCGTCTGCCAACGCCGCTTTGAGACCGTCGAGGCCGACGGACGTCTCGTCGTACGCCACACGCACTTCCTTGGCCGCGATGTCGACGTCGACCGTGCCCACGCCGCGCAGCTTACCCAGGGCCTGCTTGACCGTCCGCTCGCAGTGCTCGCATGAGATGTCGGGCACGCGCAGGACGACGTTCGTCATCGTAACCCACCTCCGACGACGCCCGCGCGGAAGCCCCGCAGCCGGAGCGCGTTGGAAACGACGCTCACGCTGCTCATCGCCATCGCCGCCGCGGCCAGCATCGGACTCAAGAGCACGTGCAGCAGTGGATAGAGGGCGCCCATCGCGACCGGAATCAACACGACGTTGTACGCGAATGCCCAGAACAGCCCCTGCCGGATCACGGCCACCGTGCGGCGCGACAGCGTGATCGCCACGGCGATGTTGCGCACCCCCCCGCCCACCAGCGTGACGTCGGACGCGGCCATGGCGACGTCGGTCCCCGTCCCGATCGCGATGCCGAGATCAGCCTGGGCCAGCGCCGGCGCGTCGTTGATGCCGTCGCCCACCATCGCCACCACACGCCCCTCCGCCTGGAGTGCCTTCACCTTCTCCGCCTTCTGGCGCGGTGCGACCTGCGCCATGACGCGCGCGGGATCGATGCCGGCCGCGGCGGCGATGGCCTGCGCCGGCAGAGAGTGGTCGCCGGTGAGCATCCAGACGTCGAGCCCGAGGCCCTTGAGCCGGTCGACCGCATCGCGCGCGTCCGGCTTCAGCCCGTCGGCGACGCCGATCACACCGGCGGCGCGGCCGTCCAGCGAGACGAACATCGGCGTGGCGCCGGTTCCGGCCACGCCGGTCGCGCGGTCCTCGAGGCCGTCAAGCGCCGTTCCCAATTCGTCCATGAAGGCGCGCGTACCGAGCGCCACGCGGCGGCCCTTGACGACCGCCGTGACCCCGCTGCCCGCGACGGCCTCGAATCGCTCCGAATCTGGGATCTCGAGGTGCTGCGCCCGCGCGTAGGAAACGATTGCCTCGCCGAACGGATGCTCCGAGCCGCGCTCGGCCGCGGCCGCGAGCCGGAGGAGGTCTCTCTCCTCCACCCCGGCCGCCGGCAGCACCCGGACTACCTCGGGCCTGCCGGCCGTGAGCGTACCGGTCTTGTCGAGCACCACGGTCGTGACCCGCTGCGCCCGCTCCAGCGCCTCGCCGCCCCGAATCAAGATGCCGAGCTCGGCCGCCCGGCCGGTGCCGGCGACGATCGCCGCGGGCGTGGCAAGCCCGAGGGCGCACGGACAGGCGATGATCAGGACGGCGATCGTGGCGGTAAGCGCGAAGGTGAGACGCGGCTCCGGTCCCACGAACATCCACGCCGCGAAGGTCAGCGCGGCGAGGACGAGGACTGCGGGCACAAAGACGCCGGCGATAGTGTCGGCCAGCCGCTGGATCGGGGCAGACGACGCCTGGGCCTCCTCGACGAGACGGACGATCTGCGCCAGCGCGGTGTCCCGGCCGACCTTGGTCGCGCGGAAGACGAACGACCCTGTCGTGTTGATCGTCGCGCCGATTACCGCGTCCCCCGGCGCCTTGTCCACCGGGACGCTCTCGCCCGTGAGCATGCTCTCGTCGACGGCGGAGCGGCCCCCAGTCACCACCCCGTCGACCGGCACCTTTTCGCCCGGCCGGACGCGGATCTCATCGCCGGGCACCACCGCGTCCACCGGCACGTCCCGTTCGGCGCCGCCGCGGACGACCCGCGCCGTCTTCGCGCGCAGGCCTGCGAGCGCCGTGATCGCCGCGCCCATGCGCGTCATCGCGCGGCGCTCCAGCCAGCGGCCGAGCAGGATGAGGGCGATGATCACGACCGCGGAGTCATAGTACAGCTGCCGCGGGAAGCCCCAGCGCCCGGCGAGCGACGGCCAAAGCGTGACGAAGGCGCTGTACCCGTACGCGGCGCCGGTCCCGACCACGATCAGCGTGTCCATGGTGGCGGTGCCGTGCCGCGCCGCGGCCCACGCGGCGGCGTAGATCGGCGCGCCCGCCCAGAACTGCACGACCGACGCCGCGATCAGGAGCACGGGCGACCAGAGCGCCATGTCGAGGCGCAGCGGCAGATACATCAGGACCATCATCGCGGCGCCGATCACGAGGCTCGTGGTCCACCGCGCCCGCAGACCGTCCGCTTCGCGCTGTCCCGCCTCGCCGGCCGCCGCGGACGCGCCGGGCTCGGACGCGCCGCCCGGGTGGAGCGGGGCGGGCACGGCGTATCCGGCGCGCGAGACCGCGTCGCCGAGCTGCGTCACCGTGGCCACGGATGGATCGAACACAACGCGCGCCTTCGCGGCGGCCAAGTTGACCGCCGCGTCGCGGACGCCGTCGACGCGGCGGAGCGATTTCTCGACTCGGCGGACACAGGAGGCACACGTCATCCCTTCGATCGGGAGGTCGACCGTGGCGGTGTTCGGGGCGGATCCGGACGTCATCGGGGCGAGGCTACGACGCGGTGCGGTCGCCGATCGGCCGCGCGCGATGCTCGAAGACCTCGAGCAGCTCCGCGATCGCCCGCTCCCGCTGGCGGGGGTTGTCCGAACGGATCGCCGACGTCACGCAGTGATTGAGGTGGCGTTCCAGCAGCAGCGCGGTGGCCTTATCGGCGGCGCCCTGTACGGCGCGAATCTGCTTGATCACGTCCACGCAGTACCGGTCCTCGTCGACCATGCGGACGACGGCGCGCCAGTGTCCCTCGATGCTGCGCAGCCGCGCGAGGATCAGCGCTTTCGCGCGGGGATCCAGCCCGGTGACCGTCCGTGGCATCGCTCGGCACCTCCCTCCCCCAGTAGGGGGGGACATGCTCTAGGATAGGGCGTCCGCGCCGGCCTGTCAACGCCGGGGCGCGTGCCGCTTATGCTAGGATGGAGGCAGCTCTGGTGGTCTTCGGGGGGAAAAGCCGGATGTCGCCTGCGCATGTAGGGCTGGCCGGGGCAATCATGCTCGCGTGGGGGCTGCCGCTCACCGCCCTCACGCTTCACGTACTGCGCGTCACGGACGAGGTGCAGCATCTGATCGCGGGATCGTTCCTCGCCTTCGGTTACGGGCTGCTCGCGATCCCCCTGTTGCACTGGCTCGCGTTCTGAGCCGACGCCGGCCGAGCGCCGGTCCCCGCGGACGAGCACAAAAATCAGAGCCGGCGTCCTGACGGAACGCCGGCTCGAACTTTTCTTCCGCGGTACGCGGTTACGCCGGCTGCAGCGCGGCGAACGCCGGGTCCGACGCGATGTGGCGGACCGAATACTCCGACCCCCACCCGTTGGGCACCCGGCCCTCGTCCGCCGGGTCGAGCCACATCACGCCATCCACCGAGAAGCAGTACACCGTGCGTCCCGGCGTCAGGTAGACCGTGACGGCCCACTCGCCGCCGGCGGCCTTCCGCATCTTGTGGACGGCCGGGTTCCAACCGTTAAAGGAGCCGATGACCGAAACAGTTCGTGCGGCAGGGGTCAGGCGTGCGGGAAAACGAAACGTCACGGGAATCAGCGTAGCCATGGGTCACCGTCCGAGAGATTCCTTACCTCAATATCTTCCCTGGGCCGTCTTAAAGTCAAACATGACAACGGCTAAATTTGGGCTATTTTTATTCCCTCAGGTCCCGCAAGATACACCACGTTCGCGATGCCGACGAACAGTCCGTGCTCGACCACGCCGGGCATGGCATCGAGCGCGGCGGCAAGCCCCGACGGGTCGTCGATGACCCCGCACACAAGTTCTATGATCGGGTTGCCGTTGTCTGTGGTGAAGGGCCGCCCGTCGCGCATGCGCACGTGCGCCTCCCCACGGGGAACGAGGCCGGCCAGGGCGCGCGGTATCCAGGCGACGGCAAACGGCAGGACCTCCAGCGGGACGGGAGCCGTCAAACGCTCGACCGCTTTGGTGTAGTCGGCGATGATGGCGACCCGCTTTGAGGCCGAGGCGACGACCTTCTCCCTCGCGTGGGCGCCGCCGCCGCCCTTGACGATGGCGAGCGACGGGTCGACTTGATCCGCCCCGTCGATTGCGACGTCGGGCGCGGCATCGAGCGGGACGAGCGGAACCCCGGCCTCACGCGCCAGTGCGGCCGTCCGTTCGGACGTCGGCACCCCCAGAAGCCGCCACCGGTCCTCGCGAATCCGCCGGCCGATCTCCTGTATCGCGTACGCCGCGGTAGACCCCGACCCGAGACCCACGAGCATCCCGTCGCGAACTTCAGCGGCGACCGCGGCAAGAGCGGCGTCGCGCTTGAACCGTCCCACCGATTCCCGGGCGTCCCGGCTCACAGCTTGTAGCCGAACTTCCGCAGAAGTTCGCGCCGCGCGTGCACGTCGACCGGCCCTTCGACGCCGAGCGGGGGCTGGCCGTCGATTACGCCGAGGACGCCGCGCCCCTGCTCCGTCTCGGCCACCACGACCTCGAGCGAGTTCGCCGTGGCGCAGAAGATCCGGCAGACCTCGGGGACCTGCCGGATGACACCGAGCACATTGATCGGGAACGTGCCGTCTAGGAAAATAACGAACGCGTGTCCGCAGCCGAGCGCGCGTGCCGCGCGCGTCGCCAAGTCGACGAGCGGCTGCGCGGTTCCGCTCGCGCGGATGAGGCGCGGCCCGCTGGCTTCGCAGAAGGCGAGCCCGAAGCGGATGCCGGGAACGGCGCCGGCTAGGGCTTCATGCAGGTCATCCGCCGTCTTGATGAAATGCGATTGACCGAGGATCACATTGAGCCCGTCCGGGTTCTCCACCCGAATCACGTGCGTTTCCATGAGTGCCTCCGCGAACCCGCCTCGCCCGCGCTCCGGCGCGTCGTCTGCTTCACCCGTTGGGAGTGGCATTCCTTGGTCGGCGTCGAAGTGTCCAACGAGTTCGAAGGGAGGCTTGGAGATGAATGCCACGCTGCGGTGGGAAGGCGGCATGCGGTTCGGGGGAGTCGCGGAATCCGGCGGGAAGCTGACGCTCGACGCCCGGCCGGAGCACGGCGGCACCGGACAGGGGCCGTCGGCGATGGAGACGCTGCTACTCGCGCTCGCCGGCTGCACCGGCATGGACGTCGTCTCGGTCCTCGGCAAGATGCGCGCGCCCTTCGAGGGGTTGGAAATCCGCGTCTCGGGCGACCGCCGCGACGAGCATCCGCGGATCTTCACACATATCCGGCTCGAGTACGTTTTCCGAGGCGGCGCCCTCAAGCCCGAACAAGCGGGCCGCGCGGTCGAGCTAAGCCAGACGACGTACTGTTCCGTGTCCGCGATGCTTCGGGCGAGCTCTGACCTGACGTACACCTGGCGGATCGAACCTTAGCCCCTAGCCGAGGAGCCGGCCCCGCGGGAACCGGAACCCCGCCGGGGCCCGGCCGGCGACGTGCACCTCGACCGCCTCCACTCCGACCGTCACGAACGCGTAGGCTGCGGCGGGCTCGCCGCCGGTGTATGCCGTGTCGACGAGCGAGCCGACCGTCACGTAGGGAATCCCGCCGATCTCCGACGCGCGCGTCCAGTGGAGGTGGCCCGAGAACACCGCGGCGACCTCCGGAGCGCTCTCCAGCGCCGCGCGCACCTCGGCGCGGTTCTCCGCGGCGGCGATCGACGGGTGGCCGGCAAAATAGTGGTGGCCCTCCAGCGCGGGCTCGTCCAGCGGATGGTGCCCGAAGATCAGACTTGGCACGTGGCGCGCCGTCAACGAGGCTCGTACCCACTCGAGCTGGGCGGCGCCGATCGAACCTCCGACGCGCTCGACCGAAGGATCGAGAGTATCCAACAGCACAAGCCGCGCCTCATCGAGGTCCACGGTCTCTGCCGCCCAGCCTTTCTTGACCGCGGCCAGGGCCTCGTGCTTCGGCAGCCGTTCTAAATCTGTGTTGCCGAGAACATGGTAGACCGGAACGCCCGCCTCTTCCAGGCGCCGCCGCACGTACCGCTCCCGCACCGCGTCCTGCCCGGCCGCCACGCTGTTGACGCGGTCGCCGAGGTCGACGATGCAGGCGGGCCGCGCCGCGCGCATCGCGGCGATGAAGCCGTCGAGCAGCGTGGGCACGCGGCTGCCCGGCAGGACGTCCCGGTCCGGGCCGCAGTGGATATCGGCGATGACGCCGATTCGGATGCCGTTCGTGCTGCGGCTAACCCTGGGCGCTGAAGACGATGACCGCCCGCAGCGCCAACTCGCCGGCCAGCACCACGAACGCGAACACGGACGCGCTGCCGCGTGCGCGCTCCGGGCGACCGAACGCCAGGAGGGGTGGAATCAGCCCGATAAGGACGATCAGCCACAGTCCGATCCACGGAACGCGCAACACTATCGAAAGGCTGCCGGCCGCCGCCAGCGCTGCAAAGAGCAGAAGGATCCAGATGAGCTCGAGCAGCGCGAAGTAGCCGTCCGCCGCGTGCAGCCGCGCGTCCGTGCCCGCGGACCCCGCGTCTCTGCGCGCCGTCGCCGCCAGCAGCGCCGCCGCCCCGCTCAGGCTGGAGGCAAGAAACAGGCCTCCGAGGGTCCACGTGTCGCTCCAGAGGGGCTGGTTCGAGACGCTGAGCAATACGCCGGTATACGAAGCGACAAACAGACCGAAAAGTCCGCCGGCCGCGACGAACCACCGGCCGCCGCCGGGACCGGGCCGCCGCCCCAACGCGCTCACGAACGAGACGAACGAAAAGATCCCGAAAATCAACAGCGCCCAGGCGCCGACCGACATCGGGTTCCAGTAGTGAAAAATGAGACCGCCCTGCCCCGGCGTTGTGGCGACCAGCATATGGTAGAAGCGGAGCGGCTGCCCGAGGTCGATCGTAAGCAGAATCGGGCAGACGACGAGGATCGGAAAGGCCCAAAGGAACGCCGTGCGCGCGACGCCTTCGTCCGCGGGACGGCCCCACAGCCGCAGCCCCGCCCCGAGCGCGTACAGCCCGCCCGTGATACCGGCAAAAAAGAAATACCCGAGGATGTACCAGCCCCACTCAGGCGGCCGGACGAAGTGCTCGGCCATCACGATGTCCTCCCCTCCGCCGCGCCGTTTCCGCCGTGGGCCCCATTCATCCGCCGGTCGCGGAACGCGACCACCGCGGCAACCGCGCCGAGGAGCGCGGTCGCCACGACGCCGAAGTAGCCGGGCTTGTTGTTGCGGCGCGGCAGCACCGCGTTCTGCCGGTCCGGCAGCCCGTACGTTTCCGGTTTGTCCATCAGCAGAAAGAACGCGTTGAGCCCGCCGTACACTTTGTCGTCGCGGCCGTAGAGCTGCGCCTGCGCGTAGCCTTGGTCGTGCAGTGCCGCGAGCCGCGCGTCGGCGCGCTTCTGCATCTCGGACAGCGGTCCGAACTGGATCGACTGAGTCGGACACGCTTGCGCGCACGCCGGGGTCATGCTGTTCTGCAGCCGATCGTAGCAGAACGTGCATTTGTGGACCGTCCCGGTCCTCGCGCTGAATCCGATGACGCCGAACGGACACGCCGAGATGCAGTAGCGGCACCCGTTGCAGACGTCCTGCTGAATGAAGACCGTGTCGTACTCGGTGCGAACGATCGCGCCGGTCGGGCAGACCTCCATGCAGCTCGCGCGCTTGCAGTGCTTGCAGACGTCGGAGAGCATGAGCCACGCGGCGCCGTTGCCGGTCTGGACCGGCTGGTCGTCCATCCGCTCGATGAACTGGACGTGGCGCCAGTTCTGCTCGTCGAGCGCTCCCGTGTTGTCGTAGCCGTCCATGAACTTCGGCTTGTCGCCGGGGAGATGGTTCCACTCCTTGCAGGCGACCTCGCAGGCTTTGCAGCCGATGCAGACGCTCGAGTCGGTGAAGAAACCGACGGCCTCAGGCATCGCTCACGCCCCCATCAGGTTAGGTACGACTTTGGCGAAACCGCGATCGGCGGCGTAGAGATCAAGCGGGATCGCCGCCAGTTCGTCGACCACCGGCACGGCGCGCGGCGCGCGGCCGAGGTCGACCGAGACGAGATACCTGGCGCACGTCGTGCACGCGTCGATGCGCAGGTGGGGAAAGCGCGGGCCCGCGTCGGGCGCGGCCGGCTCGGGGCGCCCGCGGAGGCCGCGCACCGTGCTGCCGGATAGCGTGCGCTCGTCCGTGCCCTCTTCGGCCAGCACGGTCATCCTGGACGTGTCCTGCTCCCCGCATGCGGCGCAGGTGAGGCGCGGGTACGCCCACACCCTCGCGCAGCGCGAGCATAACAGCGATCGCGGCCCGGCAGCCAGCGACTCCGGCGGCGCCGCGACGTACGAGAGCTGCGGGAGGCCCCCGCACACCGGACAGTGGCGGTCGTCCCGCGGCCGATCGAAGCCGGCCGCACGGCACGCCTCCCCCGCCCGGGCGCCGAGTGCCTCGAGAACGGGCCCGGCGGCGGCGCGGGCGAGGTAGCGCTCGGCCGGCGCCTGCTCGCCGCCGGCAAGCCACCGCCGGATCATGTCCGCGCCTTCGGACGGTGCGCGGGCGAACTGCGCGCAGACGATCTCGGCAAGCGACTTCGGCCCAGCCGCCGCGGTCGCGTCGATGATACCGGGAAGCACGCGCGCGGCGGCGTACGCCGGGACATCCCCGGCGGCGGGCGCATCGACCCGAGCCGCGGACCACGCCGGCTCCTGCACGTCCAGAAGCGCCCGGTAGAGCGCGAGCGGCTCCCGCGCGAACGGGTACCGCGCGCGCAGCGCGTCGGCGCGCCCGCGCCGGGCGGCCCAGGGCGCGGCGAGCGCCGCCGGAACGCTCATCCCAGGCGCTCCAAGTTGACGAGGAACGCCTTGAACTCGGGCGTCCGCGCCGTCGCGTCGCCGACGAACGGCGTCAGCACGTTGGCGAGCCAGTACTGCGACTTCTCGGGATGCTGGTCCGCGGCGAGACCGACGAACCCCCAGTGAATCGGCACCCCGATCTGCCAGATCCGCTTTCCCGTCACCTGAAGCGGACCGAGGCGCTTCGTGACCATGGCACGCGCCTCGACCTTGCCGCGCTTCGACGACACGCGGACCATGTCGCCGTTCTTGATGCCTTTCTCCTTCGCCAGCCCGTCCGGGATCTCGACGAAGGCTTCCGGCTGCAGCTGGACCAAGTGCTCGACCCACTGCGTGACGTAGTGCTCGTGTTCGGTCAGCCGGTACGTCGTGCAAACGTACGGGTACTCGTCGGGCGTTCCGAACCGGTTTGGGCGGCCCGCCGCCTGGTCGTAGTAGTACGCGACCGGGTCCTCGGACTGCCCCGGGTGCAGCGGGTTCTTGACCGGCGACTCGACCGGCTCGTAGTGCTCGGGGAACGGGCCGTCGAGCGGCGTGTTGCTGAACAGCCGCCCCGTGCCTTCGCCGGTCATGATGAACGGCGACCACGCCTTCGGGTCGTTCGGATTCATCGTCGGCGGGTAGTCCGGCACGTCGCCGACCCAGCGCGTCCCGTCCCACTGGATTCCCGGGCGGCTCGGATCCCAGGGTTTGCCGTCGAGATCCGCCGACGCGCGGTTGTACATCACACGCCGGTTGAGCGGCCAGCTCCACGCCCAGTTCGGGTAGAATCCCATGCCGGTCGGGTCGTTCTTCTTCGGATCCTGGATGCCGTCGCGGCGCTTCATCAAATTGCCGCTCTCAGGGTAGCTGCCGGTGTAGATCCAGTCGCCGGCGCTCGTCGTGCCGTCGTCTTTGAGCGCGGCGAACGTGGCGAGCCGCTTCCCCGTCGTGAGGTCGCGGCCGTTGATCTCCTGCGCGATCTCGTCCGCCTCCGGCTGGATCGAATTCTTGTAGTTCATTTGGAGGTGGAGGACCGGGTCCGGAAACTTGCCGCCCTCCTTCTGGTAGAGGGCTTTGACCCGGGCGAAGATGTCCGCCATGATCCAGTGGTCGTGGCGCGATTGCCCCTGCGGCGGGATCACCTGGTCCTTCCACTGCGACCAGCGGCCGCTGTTGACGAACGAGCCGTCCTTCTCGATCCAGTGCGTCGCCGGGACCATGAAGACTTCGGTCTTGACATCGGACGCGGTCATGCCCGGTCCGTGCCAAAACTCGGAACTTGTGGTAGGAAGCGGGTCCATCACCACGAGCCACTTGAGGTTGGCCAGGGCCTGCAGGACCTGGTTCGAGTCGGGACCGATGCTCGTCGCGGTCATCCCGTTGAGGATGACGCCCTCCATCTTGCCCCGCAGCGCCTGATCGTAAATCGAGATCCACGACGAGTTGGCGCCCGGCTTCGGGATGTAGTCGAAGGCGTACTCGTTGGCCTTGGTCGCGGCGTCGCCGTACCACGCCTTGAGCAGGCTGACCATGAACTTCTTGTAGTTGGTGCCGAAGAAGTTCCAGGAATTGGGATCCGATTTCTTCGGCGCCCTCTCTTTCACGTAGTCGTCCAAGTTCTTCTCGCCGGGACCCGGGATCGCAAGATAGCCCGGCAGGATTTCCCAGGAGATCGCGTGATCGGTATTGCCCTGGATGTTCGCGTGGCCGCGCTCCGCGTTCATGCCCCCGCCCGGCCGGCCCATGTTGCCGAGCAGCAGTTGCAGCACGGCGCCGGATCGGATCAACTGCACGCCGGTCGTGTGATGGGTGAGGCCGACGGCGTACACGATCGTCATGACCTTGTCGGGGCGGCCCATTTCGCCGACCATGGCGGCGACCTTCAGGAATTCGTCCTGCGGGATGCCGGTGATCGACGACACCATCTCCGGCGTGTAACGCGAGTAGTGCGCCTTGATCAACTGGAACACCGAGCGCGGATTCTGCAGGGTCATGTCGCGCTTGGCCATGCCCTTGTCGTCCGCGTCATACGCCCAGGTGGCGATGTCGTACGAGCGCTTGGCCGCATCGTATCCGGAGAAGAGGCCGTCGTGGAACCCGTAGTCCTCCTTCACGATCCAGGACGCGTTCGTGTAGTGCCGGACGTACTCATCGTGGAAGAGCTGGTTCTGGAGCACGTAGTTGATCAGGCCGCCGAAATAGGCGACGTCGGTGCCGGTGCGGATGCGCAGGTACGTGTCGGCGAGCGCGGACGTGCGCGTGAACCGCGGGTCGACGTGGATGATCTTCGCCCCGCCGCCCTTGCCGGGGCCACGCTGCGGGTCCATCTTGGCGCGAACGAACCACTGGAAGCCCACCGGGTGCGCCTCCGCGGGATTCGCGCCGTTGATCATGATCAGATCGGCGTTCTTGATGTCTCTCCAATGGTTCGTCATCGCTCCCCGTCCGAACGTGGCGGCCAGACTGACCACCGTGGGGCCGTGTCAGCATCGGGCCTGTTGTTCTATGTAGACGGTGCCCAGGCCGCGCATCACCTTGGTGGCGAGATAACCCTCCTCGCTGCTGAAGGCGGCGCCGCCGGCGAAGGCGATGCCTTCGCAACGGTTGACGGTGTTACCCTTCGCGTCTTGGGTCACGAAGGTCCGGTCGCGGGAGTCCTTGATGAGACGTGCGATACGGTCCAGCATGAAGTCCCACGACACCGGCTTCCACGCCGCGGCACCCGGCTCGCGGTACAGCGGCTGCTCGACGCGGCTGCTGGACGTGGCGATCGACATCGCGCTCGCGCCTTTCGGGCAGAGCCGGCCTTCGTTCACGGGGCTGTCGGGGTCGCCCTCGATCTGGAGGATCTCCACACTGCCGTCGGCGCGCTTCTGCGTGAACGCAATCAGCGAGCACCCGACGGCGCAGTACGGACAGAGGGAATGCGACTCGGTGGCGCCCGAGATGTGGAGCTGCTGCTTGACCTGCGTGGCCTCGGCAAGGTCGAAGCCCAGCGCCGAGATCGCCGCGGAGCCTGCGCCGGCGCCGGCCAGCTTGAAGAAATCGCGACGGGTCACAGTGGTCATCGCGCGCGCCTCCTCGGTAGGATCAGAGCAACGAAACGGCTCGGACGGACGCACGAAGGGACAAACTGGAGACGCCGATTTTCGGGAACCACGAACGGGCCCGAAGCCGCACGGCGTTCTCCCCAATCAGAACGTCCGTCACGTCGACGTAAGTTTTGGGCTTACTTCCACAAACCTCTCGGGCATCCTCTGCCGGGAGGTGCGGGCCGGCCGACTGTCCTGGTTCGGGGGAGGCCCGGGGAACGACGTGGAAACACGGGCCGTGGCGGCACGGGGCGCCCCGGGCGCAGACCTGCAGGACGTCGTGGAACGGTTGCTGGCCGCGGCGCGCCCGCTTTCGCCCGAAACTGTTTCGGTCTGGCGGGCGGCCGGCCGGATCCCTGTGGCACGCCTCCGCGCGCCGGTGGCGGTACCGCGAATCCGGCGGGCGGCGATGGATGGCTACGTGTGTCACGATGCCGACGTCGCGCATGCCTCGGACACCCGCCCGGTCGCGTTGCGCATCACCGGCTCGTCGGTAATGGGAGAGCCGCCCGGGCCGGGGCCGGCGCGCGGCGAAGCGTGGGCGATCACCACCGGCGCCCCGGTTCCTCGGCGCGGCGACCGTGTGCTGCCGATCGAAACGGTGCGCGCCGAGGGCGCGGCGCTGCATTTGGATCGGGAGCCGCCTAGGAAGCGGAACGTTGCCGACCCCGGCGAGGAGATCCAGCCGGGCGACGTACTGGCCGCCCCGGGGGAGCCCATTCCACCGGCGGCGTGCGGGGCGCTCGCCGCCTGCGGGGTGGCCGACGTCTCGGTTCACCGGCGCCCCCGCGTGGCGCTGGTGGCCACCGGGAGTGAGCTCGTCGAGTTGGCCGCGGGCGCTCCGCCTCCCCCGCCGGGCTGCATCATCAACAGCAACACCGTCACGCTCGCGGGCGAATTGGCCGCCGCCGGCTGCGAGGTGGAGTACCGCGGAATTCTTCGGGATCGCCCGCGCGACATCGCGCGTGCGTTCTCGGCGATGCGCGACCGGTACGACGTCGTGCTGTCGACGGGCGGCGTTTCCGTCGGCCGCTACGATCTGGTCCACCGCACTTGGCTGGACCTAGGCGCGCGGCGCTACGCCGGCCGCGTCGATTTGAAGCCCGGAGGACCGTTCTTCGCGGCGCGGGCCGGGCGGACGTGGGCGATTGGGCTGTCCGGCTCGCCGGTCGCGTGCCTCGCCGCGTTCCACCTGCTCGTTCGTCCGCTGCTGCGGCGGCTGGCGGGCGCGCGGTTCGCCGTCCGGCCGGTCGAAATGATGGTCCTCGTCGACGGGACAACTCGGCCGGTGGACCGGCTGCGCGCGTTGTGGGGGCGAACCGACGAACGCGACGAACACACGGTGCATCTGCTCGCGGACTCATCGCTCGGGCGCCTCACGCTGCTTGCGGCGGCAAACGCTCTCGTGCTGCTGCCCGGCGGCACGCCGGCGCTCGCGCCGGGCGCCCGCGTGGGCGTGATGCGTCTCACCCGCCCTGAAGACCGCGAGTATTTCCGGATTCCCACGGCGGCACCGGGCCCTCTGGTGATCGGCCTCGTCGGGGCGTCGGGAAGCGGCAAAACCGCGGCGGCGGCGGGACTCATCAGCCGGCTTACCGCCCGCGGGTTCCGCGTCGGCGCGATCAAGCATGCGGCGCACGGTTTTCAGATCGACCGCCAGAAGAGCGACAGCGCGCGCATGGTGGAAGCGGGCGCGGTCCGCGTCGCCCTCGCGGGGCCGACAGAAACCGCGGTGCGCATCGCGGGCGAGATCCAGTTCGCCTCCCTGCTCCGCGGATTCACCGCGGGAGCGCAGGACGCGCCGGACGTCATCCTCGTCGAAGGCTTCGGCACGGCGGGACATCCGGTCGTCCTGATCGGCCGGCCGAAGCCTGGTGCCGTCGCGGGTGACGGCGGGGCATCGGAGCCGTGGATGACCATCCCGGCGGCCACCGTGCTGTCGGAGCCCGCGTTCGAGAAGACGCTGGACCGAGTCACCGCGAGAATCGTCGCGCTATTGTCGTCGGCGGTCGCCGTGCGCGGCTAAGATACACTCCCGCTTGACTCCGGGCACGGCCATCGGCTCACCGTGTTGTGTTGACTTCGGCAGTATAATATGTGGGCGCCGATCCGTAGGCAGCGGCAGGTGGGCGCGATTTCCGACTTGGAGGTGAGGAATGACCCGCAAGGCGGCACGTGGGCGTAAAACGGCGACTCGGACCCGGACGAGTTCGGCCCGGAGTCAGGCCCGGACGTCCACCCGGACCGGCCGAAAGACCTCCAGCGCCCGCGCCTCGAAAATCGCGACTCCCACCACCAAGCGCGGCGCCGCCCCCGCCGCCGGCCGTCAGGTCCAGGCCGTCGAGGCGGAGACGATGCACGAGCCGGTTCCGACCGCGCAGCACGAGGACGACGAAGACATGGACTGGCTCGGCGAGGACGAGGATCCGCGCAGCCAGATCGTGGAAGACGAAGACGAGTGGGAGCCCGCCGGCGACGACGAGTGGTGACCCGCCGTTCCTAAGAACAGCCGAATACTAGATATCCGCCGCGCCCTCTAGCGCCTTCCCGCCACCTCGGCGTGCCGGCTGAAGCGCGGCATCACGTCGCGTGCGAGCAGCTCCATCGAGCGCCGCCAGAGCTCCGGCCTGTCCCAGTCGTGGCCGGTCATGAGCAACGTGCCGAAATGACCGATCTCGTCCCGCAGCGCTACGAGCTGATCGAGGACGCGCTCGGGGCCGCCGGCGATAACCTGCGCGCGCTTGATTCCGTCAACGGTCACGGCGTCGTCCGGCATCGTGGGATCCGGCTTGATCATGAACAGCGCCTTTCGGCCGAGGCTGAAGCTGTGCCGGAAGAACGCATAGTAGTACGACATCCCGTTTGACGGATCGGCGAGGTATTCGTCCGCCTCCGCGTCAGAACCGGTCACGAGTATGCAGCGCGCGACGCGCCAGACGGCCGGGTCGGGCCGCCGGCCCGCGGCCTCGCAGCCTTCCGCATACCGTTCCCAGTGTCCCCGCAGATACCGCTTGTTAAAGAAGTTGCCGGAGATCGGGATCCAGCCGCGCTCGCCCGCGACCCGGGCGCTCGCGGAGTTCGGCGTGACGAGCGAGAGCGCAATCGGAGGGTGCGGTCGCTGATACGGCTTCGGCATCCAGCCTACCTTAAAGTCCGGCCAGATGCCGTCCTTGATCGAAATCGACCAGGTGCGGCCGCGCAGATCGTAGGGCGGGTCTTCGCGCCAGATCGCGAGGATCATCTCGACGGCCTCCGCGACCATGCGGACGCGCGCCTCCGCGTCGGTGACCGAGAACGCTTCGAGATCGCTCACGAGTCCGCCGGAGCCGATGCCCATGACGAAGCGCCCGCGGCAGAGATGGTCGAACTGCGCGACGCGGCCGGCGACGATCAGCGGGTGCGCCTGCGGCAGGTTGAGCACGCCGGTGCCGAAGCGAATCGTCCGGGCGCGATCGACCAGCGTGGAGAAGAACATCAGCGGATCCGCGATGCGCTCGCTCCACGACGTGAAATGCTCGCCGACGTATGCTTCGGAGAACCCGAGCGCGTCCGCGAGCGCCACGGCTTCGCGGTCCTCATCAAGAATCACGGCGTAGTCCCGGCTCGGATGGTGGAACGGCATCGTAAACAATCCGAGATGAACGCCCATCGGCGGCCTCCGGAACAGCACCTGGCTCATGGTTCACAAGCCGGCTGCGGGATTCCCTCCGCGAGTGTCCCCCATCCGGACGGCCACCACGGCGCCGGACAGGAACGTCAGCCTTGACGATTCCAAAGCTGATCAGAAACGAGCAGGCTGAACTGCGCCAGGTTCGCACCGGGACCGAGCCGCGCCGCAGCGGGCCGGGCATCCTCGGGACAAGATGCGGGCGTCAGGACTGAAGGGCGTCCCGGAGCCGGGCGAGGTCTTCCGGCGTGTCCACGTCCCATCCCTCGTCCGCGGCGAGCGGGACTTCGGTGACCCAGCCGGGGTGGCGCGCGGCGAGCCGCCGCGCCCCGCTGTCGCCGGTGAGCGCCGCCGCCTCCGGGAAGAGCGCTCGGCCGAACAGCGCGGGCGCGCCGGCCACCTCGCCGTACCGCGACAGCACCATCGGCTTGCCGGTCGTACGGTAGGCGTCGATCAGGCGGCCGATCGCCGCCGCGCCGACGCGCGGCTGATCCCCGAGCAGGATGACCGCGGCCTCGCAGTCCGGCGGGAGGGCCGTGATCCCGGCCGCCAGCGACGTCGCCATCCCCTCGGCGTAGCGCGGGTTCTCGACGACGCGCGCCCCGAACGGCTCCGCCTCCCGCCGCACCTCGGCGGCGTTCGGCCCGGCGACCACCAGCACCCCGTCGCAGGGCGACGCTGTCGCGGCGGCGAGCACGTGGGCAAGCAGCGTCCGGCCGCCGAGGCGCAAAAGCACCTTCGGCTCGCCCATCCGTGTGGCGCGGCCCGCGGCGAGGACGACCGCCGCGATCACGTCAAACGCGCGCGTGAATGGGGCCGCCGCGCTCGCGCAGCGACGAGACGCGCCGGCCGTTGTGAATGGCGAGGATTTCCGCGAGGATGCTGAGGGCGATCTCCTCCGGGGACTCGGCCCCCAGGTCGATGCCGACCGGCCCGAACAGCCGGGCACGCTGGCCGTCCTCCACCGGGACGCCCTCGCGCGCCAGTTCTTTCAGCAGCCGGTCGGTGCGCGCGCGGGGACCGAGCAGGCCGATGTACCGCGCCGGCGTCTGGAGCAGGGTCCGCAACAGCGCCCGGTCGTGCAGGAAATTGTGCGTCATCACCACGACAAACGTGTGCCGGTCGATCCGAACCTTCTTCGGTACGTCCGCGTCGTCGGCGAGCGCCACCTCATCCGCGAGCGGGAACCGCTCGCGGGTCGCAAAGGCCGGCCGGCTGTCGGCCACCATCACCCACCAGCCCAGCTCGCGGGCCAGCCGGACGACCGGCAGGGTGTCGTGTCCCGCCCCGCAGATCAGCAACGGCAGCGGCGGCACCAGCACCTCCACGAACACGTCGGCCGGCCCGCGCGAGCTCTCGAGCGCCACCAGGGTGGAGCGGTGCGCGTCGAGTTGAGCGCGCGCCGCGGCCACGGCCGCGGTGTCGAGCGCCGAATCGCCGAGCGATCCCTCCGGCGCTCCGTCCTCCGGCAGATAGACGCGGGCGCCGGGCGTGAGCCCGTCCGGACCCGCGACCAGCGTGGCCAGCACGAGCGTCCGCCGCTCGTCGATCGCGCGGCGGAGCCGCGCCGGCAGATCGCCCGGCACCGGCTCGATCAGGACGTCGATCGCGCCGTTGCAGCCGAGCCCGAGGCCCCAGACCGCGTCGTCGTCCGAGGTGAGGTCGTACTGTGCGAGCCGCGGGCGGCCCGACGCGAGCACGTCGCGCGCGATCTCCGCGATGTCACCTTCGAGGCAGCCGCCGCTGACGGAGCCGACCGTGCCGCCGTCGGCACGGATCAGCAGGCGCGCCCCTTCGCGCCGGTACGTCGAGCCGCGAACCCGAATCACCGTGCCGAGCGCGGCGCGCTCACCGCGCGCCTGCGCCTCGGCCAACGCGTCGAGGATGTCCCTGAGTTCCTTCATGCCAGCCCTCCCCGGCTCGCCAGCGCGCGGATGATCGCGCGGCGCACCGATCCCCTGCCGTGCGCCCCGCGCGGCCGCCGCAGATGCCGTTCGAGCACCCGCAGGCTCGCGAGATTGTGCGCGGACGCGAAGACGTCGACGAACGGCAGCGCCGCGGCCATCCCCTGCGTGACCGGCTCGTAGCCGGGGCTGCCGAGCAGCGGATTCAGCCAGATCACCTTGCCGGCACGCTCGCGCAGCACCCGCATCGCCGAGATCAACACCTCGAGGTCGCCGGTATCCCAGCCGTCGCTTGCGATCACGACGATCGTGCGCCCGTCGATGAGCGCGCCGTACTGCTCGTTGAAGCTCCGCAGCGATACTCCGATTTTCGTGCCGCCCGACCAGTCAGGCACGTGCCGCGATGCCTCGGCGAGCGCCTGGCGGATGTCCCGGTGGGCGAGGGCGTCCGTCACGCGCGTAAGCGACGTGCTGAAAAAGAACGACTCCACGCGGCCGACGACGCCCTGCAGCGCGTAGACGAACTGCACGAGAAAACGGCTGTAGACGTCCATCGAGCCGCTGACGTCGCAGAGCAGGACAATGCGCACCTTGCGGATCTTCCGCCGCCGCCAGACGAGCGCGGCCGGGTCGCCGCCATACTGCAGGCTGCGCCGGATCGTGCGCCGGAGGTCGACCCGCTCCCCGCGGCGGGCCGCGCGCATCCGGCGCGAGAGACGCATCGCGATGCGGCGGGCGATCCGCATGATCAGCTCGGTGATCTCTTCGAGATCGTCGGCGGAGAACGCGCTGAAGTCTTTGGAGGCGCGCACCTCCGCAGGGCTGTAGGCCGGCACGGACCGTTCGTCCTCTGACGGACTGCCCTCTTCCGCCCAGTCCGTCACCGTGAGCTCGCCGCGCGAGCTCTCGGGCGCCGTCTCGGCGAGATCGGTCTCGGCGCCTTCCTCGTCCTGGCCCGGCATCACCGGCCCGAACGCCGGCGCCTGCCAGAACCGCTCGAACTCTTCATCGAACGCCGGCAGATCCTCGGCCCGCGAGCACAGGACGGTGCGGAGAGCGAGCCGGACGGCTTCGCGGTCGGCGAGATCGATCGCCTCGAGCGCGGTCAGCGCGAGCCCGGTTTCCGCGGGCCCCACGAGCAGCCCGCGCGCGCGCAGCCGGCGGCCGAACAGCGTGAGGTTCGCGGCGAGACTGCCGGGCCGCGTCCATCTCACCGCGGCGCCGCCGGCCGGACCGTCTTCGGGGAGCGGCAACGCGGGCCGCATGAGATCAGCGCTGGGGAAGCTGCGCTGCGAGCGAGGCGGCTCGCTCCGGCGTCCAGCCATCGCCGCTCGCCTCCACGGTTTCCACCGCGTCGAGGATCGGTCGGAGGAACTGGCTCTTCACGCGGACGAGGTCCTCCTGGTCCTTGCAGATGCAGCCGAGGGTTTCCGTGATCGCCTGTGGGTCGAGGTGGTCGCGGTGCAGCGCCATAAGCGCCGCGCTCCAGTCGAGTGTCTCCGCCACGCCCGGCACCTTATCGAGCGGCGCGTGACGCACCAGCTGCATGAAGCCGCAGATCTGCCGGGCAAGGCGCTCGTCGATGCCCGGCACCCGCTCGTGGACGATGCGGAGCTCTTTGTCGAAGTTCGGGTAGTCCATCCAGAGGTACAGGCAGCGGCGCCGCAGGGCGTCGCTCAGCTCGCGCGTGCGGTTGCTCGTGAGCACGACGTAGGGGACCTGCCGGGCGCGGATCGTGCCGATCTCGGGAATGCTCACCTGAAAGTCCGACAGCACCTCGAGCAGAAACGCCTCGAACTCCTCGTCCGCCCGGTCGACCTCGTCGATCAGCAGGACCGGCGCGCGCTCCGCCGTGATCGCCTGCAGGAGCGGCCGTTTCAGCAGAAACGGCTCGCTGAAGATCAGCGACTCCTTCTCTTCAACCGGACGGCCGGTCGCCTCTTCGAGCTTGATGCGGAGCATCTGCCGCTGGTAGTTCCATTCGTACAGCGCGGTGTGGACGTCCAGGCCCTCGTAGCACTGCAGCCGGATCAGATCGGTGCCGATCGCCTGGGCCATCACCTTGGCGACCTCGGTCTTGCCGACGCCGGCCGCGCCTTCGATGAGGAGCGGCTTGTGCAGCACCACGCTCAGGTGCACCGACGTCGCAAGTTCCCGGTCGGCGATGTAGCCCTGCCGCGCCAGGATCTCGACGATCTGGGGGATGCCCCCGAAGCCCTCCGGGTACCGCACCGCCTGTGCCACCGCGCCCTCCGCGCAGACGAGATTCGACCGGGTCAACCGGCTCATAATAACATAACGTGGCACGGCCCGAAGATCGTCCCGGCGCCGCCGCGGCGGCGGTCGAGCGGGCATCGGCTCTTCGCCCGATCCGTGGTCCGCTGCCGGACCGATTGCGGACCTCCACCCCGCGGGGGACGATGCGGTCGGAGCGGCAAGCAGGCCGAACTGTTGCGGAGGGCAAGGCATGGCACTGCAGACGCGCTATGGATTTGGCACGGCGGTGAATCTCGCCTATCCGGAGGCGGTGGCACGGACGATCGAACTCCTGAAGGAAGAAGGGTTCGGCGTCTTGACCGAGATCGACGTCCAGAGGACGCTGAAGGAAAAGCTCGGCGCGGAGTTTCGCCGGTACGTCATCCTCGGCGCCTGCAATCCCCCGCTGGCGCACCGCGCCCTCCAGGTAGAACGCGAGATCGGGCTCGTCCTGCCGTGCAACGTGATCGTGTACGAAGAGTCCGGCGGCTCCGTCGTGTCCGTGATGGATCCGATGCCGGCGCTGGGAATGGTCGGGAACGAAGCGCTGCGGCCGATCGCCGAAGAAGCGTCGGCGCGGCTGCATCGGGTGGTCGACAAGCTCGGGAAAGCCTGAGCCAGACGCGCGCGCGGCGAAGTCCGAGTGCCACAACCGCCAGTCGAAGGCGGCTGCTCGCCCACGCCCGCCGCGGTTCCTGCTAGACTGGTCCCGCCGGCATGACCGTGGTGGTGTACGGGAAACCCGACTGCTCCCTCTGTGACAAGGCGACGGCGATTCTCGAGCGTCTCCGCGCGGAATTCCCCCACCGGATCGAACATATCGACATCACACAGAACGCCGGCCTGTTCGAGCGATACCGCTATCGCATTCCCGTCGTCGTGGTCGACGGACGGGAGATCGCGAGCGGCATCGTTACCACGCCGGCGCTGCGCGCCGCCCTCGGCCGGCTCCCGCGGGCCTGAGCCGTCTCGCGGACGGTCGCGCCCGCCCGCCGCTTGCTCAGGCAGCTCCATCGCGCGCCACGCCGGATCGCATGATCGGCTTTTCCCTGCCGTGCGGGGCCCGGCGCGACGACATGCGCGGGTGCTTCGTTTTCGTGAAGCCCGCCGGCGCGTCACGCGCGAGACCGGCCGAGGAGAATCTCCCACGCCTCGATCCGGACAAGCCGCAGCATCTGAGCGGGCACCCATGGATCCTCGGCGAACCGTGATTCGATCGCCGCTTCGCTCTCGGCTTTGACGAGAAAGAGAAACCGCAGGCCGTCGCCGACCGGCCCGCCGAGCACGATGAACCCCTCGTCGGCGAGGGCGTCCATGAAGGACGCGTGCGCGTCCCAACCGTCCTGCCGGCGCATCGGCCGCGACCGGTCCCACACGGGCCCCGGCTCGCGAAGCACGGCGAAGAAGCTCATCGCGCGGGATGCCTGCGGCGCGCGGTACTGCCGGCGGCGAGGCGGTGCTTGAGCGCTCTCGGCAGCTGCTTGAGCCGGTACTCGAGTCGCAGCGCGGCGCTCAGCGTAGGCACGCGCCACAGCGCGACGATCCGCATGGGGCCCCGGCCCCGCGTATAGCGGGCACCGCGGCCCCGGCGGTGCGCGGCGAGGCGCCGCACCGGGTCGAGGGTCCATCCAACGTAGTAGGTGCGGTCGCCGCAGCGAAGCAGATAGACGTAGTGCGTGCGGCGCGGCCGCGTCGCGGGAGTCACGCCGCAAAGTTCGCGCCACTATAGGAATCCCCTCCGAAGCCATCGAAGGGCAGACTACCCTATGCGTTCGCACGCCGCATGAGTACGCGCTATCTCGGCGCGCGCATCGCGCGCAACGAGGACCCCCGCCTGCTGACCGGACGCGGCCTCTTCGTCGACGACGTGCAGATCCCCGGGCTTGCGCACGGCGCGGTCCTGCGCAGCCCGCACGCGCACGCGCGGCTGCGCCGGGTCGACGTGCGCCGGGCGCGGGAAGCGCCCGGCGTGCTGGCGGTGTACACCGCGGCCGACCTCGGCCCGCTGAACGGCCCCCTGCCGAAGCTGATCCCGCATCCCGCGCTCACACACCACAAGACGCAGTATGCTCTCGCGCCGCGGGTCGTGCGCCACGCCGGCGAAGCGGTCGCGTTCGTCGTCGCGGAGAGCCGCTACGCCGCCGAAGACGCGCTCGACCTGATCGACGTCCACTACGAACCGCTCCCCGCGGTCGCCGCGCTGGAGGCGGCGGCGGCGCCGGGCGCGCCCCGCGTCCACGAAGACATGGACTCGAACGTCGCCGCCCGCTACACGCAACGCGTCGGAGACGTCGAGGCGGCGTTCGCGCGCGCCCCGCACCGGTTCGGGGAGCGGCTTGTGCTCGACCGCGGCACCGCCTCGCCGATTGAGACGCGCGGCGTCGTCGCCGCGTGGGACGCCCGCGCGGGACGGCTCGACATCTGGGACAGCACGCAGGCGCCGATCCCGATCCGCAACGGACTTGCGCGAATGTTCGGGCTCTTACAGGAATCCGTGCGCGTCGTCGCGCCGGACGTCGGCGGCGGCTTCGGGCCGAAGGTCATGATGTTCTACCCGGAGGAAATCCTGGTCCCGTGGGCCGCGATGCGGCTCGGCCGGCCGGTGAAGTGGATCGAAGACCGGCGCGAGCACTTCGTCGCGACCAACCAGGAGCGGGAGCAGATCCACGACGCGGAGATCGCCGTCGACGCGGACGGCCGCATCCTGGGCGTGCGGACGGTGTTCCTGTACGACGCGGGCGCCTACAACCCGTACGGGCTCATCGTGCCGATCGTCGCGAGCACGACGCTGCCCGGGCCCTACCGCCTCCCCGCCTATCACTGCGAGTTTCAAGCGGTGTTTACGAACAAGACGAGCGTGAGCCCCTACCGCGGCGCCGGGCGGCCGCATGGGGTGTTCGTGATGGAGCGCCTCCTGGATCGCGTGGCGCGCGAGCTCCGCCTCGACCGCGCCGAGGTGCGCCGCCGCAACCTGATCCCGCCCGACGCCTTCCCGTACGACGTCGGGCTCATCTACCAGGATCAGGCGCCGCTGCGCTACGATAGCGGCAACTACGCCGCCTGCCTCGACCGCGCGCTCGAGATGATCGACTACGCCGGCTGGCCGGCGCGGCAGCGGGCGCTGCGCGCCGAAGGCCGTCACGCCGGGCTCGGGATCGGCTGCTACGTGGAAGGGACCGGCATCGGGCCCTACGAGGGCGCGCGGGTGACCGTCGAGCCGTCGGGCCGCGTCGCCGTGGCGACCGGCGTCGGCACCCAGGGCCAGGGCCACGCGACGTCTTTCGCCCAGCTCGCCGCCGACGCGCTCGGCGTGGAGCCGAAGCACGTGATCGTGCACACCGGCGACACGGGGCTGTTCGGCTGGGGCACCGGAACGTTCGCCAGCCGCGCCGCGACGGTCGCCGGGAACGCCGTCGCGCTTGCGGCCAAGGCCGTGCGCGAAAAGGCGCAGCTCGTCGCGGCCGGCATCCTGGAAGCCCCGGCCGCGGAGATCGAGCTCGCACACGGCGCCGCGTTCGTGCGCGGGGTACCGGCCCGCTCGATTCCGCTCGGCGAGGTGGCCCTCGCCGCGAATCCGCTCCGGTTCGCGATGCCGGCGGAGTGGGACGGGCCGGGCCTGGAAGCGATCCGCTATTTCGCCCCGCCGCAGGGCACCTTCGCGAACGGCGTCCACGCCTGTATCGTCGAGGTGGACCCGGACACGGGCGCCCTGCGATTCCACAAATACGTCGTCGTGCATGACTGCGGCCGGGTGATCAACCCGACGGTGCTCGAAGGCCAGATCCACGGCGGCGTGGCGCAGGGCCTCGGCGGGGCGTTCTGGGAGCAGCTCGTCTACGACGAGCAGGCGCAGCCGCTCAGCACGACGTTTATGGACTACCTCTTGCCGACGGCGGCGGATCTGCCGCCGATCGAGGTCGACCACCTCGAGACGCCCTCGCCGCTCAACCCGCTCGGTGTGAAGGGCGCGGGCGAGGCCGGGGTGATTCCGGTGCCGGCGGTGCTGGCGCAGGCGCTCGACGACGCGCTCGCGCCGCTCGGCGTCCGCATCACCGCGATGCCGCTCAACCCGAGCCGACTGGTTCAGGTCATCACCGATGCACGGAGGTCGCCATGAAACTCGACGGCACCAACACACTGCCCGCGCCGGTGGAGACGGTGTGGAAGACCATCAACGATCCGGAGGCGCTGCGCCGCTGCACTCCCGGCCTGAAGGAGCTCAAGCCGGCCGGCCCCGACCGGTATCAGGCCACACTGACGGTCGGCATCGCCGCGGTGAAGGGCACCTACGCCGGGACGCTCTCGATCACCGACAAGCAGCCGCCCAGGCACTACAAGATCGTGCTCGAGGGTTCCGGCGGAGCGGGCTTCATGAAGGGCGAAGGCACCGTCGACCTCGAGGCGCAGGGCAATGAGACGCTGCTGCGGTGGACCGGCGACATCCAAATCGGCGGCCTGATCGCCGGCGTCGGCCAGCGAATGTTGAGCGGTGTGGGCAAGATGCTGATCGGCCAGTTCTTCAAGTGTCTGGAGCAACAGTTCAGCGGCGCCGCCGCCGGCCCCGACGTCCCGGGACAGGGCGGCGAATGAAGCCGGCCGCGTTCGAGTACCACGCGCCCCGGTCGGTCGACGAGGCGGTGCGGCTGCTCGCCGTGCACGGGGACGACGCAAAGATCCTCGCCGGCGGGCAGAGCCTCGTGCCGCTCATGAACATGCGCCTCGCGCGCCCCAAGGTGATCGTGGACCTCAACCGGGTGCGCGGGCTCGACCGGCTCGGCGAGGCGCGCGGCGTCTTGAAGATCGGGGCGATGGTCCGCCAGCGCGCGGCGGAGCGGTCGGCGCTCGTCGCGGCGCGCTGCCCGCTGCTGCGCGACGCACTCGGCTGGGTGGGCCACCCGCAGATCCGCAACCGCGGCACGATCGGGGGCAGCATCGCGCACGCGGATCCCGCCGCGGAGATCCCCGCGGTCCTCGTCGCGCTCGGCGGCGAGGTGACGGCGCGGGGCCCGAAAGGTACGCGGACGATCCGTGCGGACGAGTTGTTCGTCACATACCTCACGACGGCCGTCGACGCGCGCGAAGTGCTGACCGAAGTGCGGATCCCGGCGACGCCGCGCGGCGCGGGCTGGTCGTGGATGGAGATCGCGCGCCGCCACGGCGACTTCGCGCTCGCCGGCGTCGGGGTGATGCTCGCGCTGCGCCGCGGGATGATCGCCGATGCCCGCATCGGGCTGACCGGCGTCGGGCCGGTGCCGGTCCGGGCCGGGGCGGCGGAACGCCTCTTGACCGGGTCCGCGCCGTCTGAGGAGTTGTGGCGGCGCGCCGCGGACGCGGTGCGCGGAGCGATCGAGCCGGACGGGGACCTGCACGCGTCCGCCGACTACCGGCGCCACGTCGCCGGCGTGCTGACCGTCCGCGCGCTGCGCGAGGCGCTCGGCCGTGCCGCCTCCTCCGGCGACGGCGCGAGCGGCCGGCGGACGGTGGCGTGATGGCACCCCGGGCCAACGGCGCGGGCGCGCCGCGCGACGTGACGGTGACGGTGAACGGCCGCGCCTACCGCGGGCGCGTCGAGCCGCGCAAGACGCTCGCGGACTTCATCCGTGAAGACTGCGGCCTCACCGGCACGCACCTCGGCTGCGAGCACGGCGTGTGCGGCGCGTGCACCATCCTCATGAACGGCGAAGCGGTGCGATCGTGCCTGCTGTTCGCGGTGCAGGCCGACGGCGCCAAGCTGCGGACGGTCGAAGGGCTGGCCGACGGGGACACCCTCCATCCGATCCAGCAGGCGTTTTGGGAGCATCACGGGCTGCAGTGTGGTTTCTGCACACCGGGCTTCCTGATGACGTCGGTCGCCTTTCTGCGCGACAACCCGCATCCGTCCGAGCGCGAGATCCGCGAGGGGCTGTCCGGCAATCTCTGCCGCTGCACCGGCTATCAGAACATTGTCAA
>DASSJF010000045.1 GCA_035691305.1 bacterium | reverse complement strand
GTCGGGGGCCGGCCCGCGGCACCGCGGGCCGGCCGCCACCTTTACCCGATGTTCCGCTTCGTCGCCCGCCGCCTGCTCCAGATGGTGCCGGTGCTGTTCTTCGTCAGCGTCATCGTCTTCACGCTCATCAACCTGATCCCGGGCGACGCGGCGCGCCTGTTCCTCGGCGAGGAGGCCTCGCCGGACGCGCTGGTCGCTCTGCGCCACCAGATGGGGCTCGACCGGCCGCTGCCGGTGCAGTACGCGTGGTGGGTCGGCGGCATGCTGCACGGTGATTTTGGCCACTCGTTCAAAGACAACCGCTCCGTCCTCGCCACCATGCTGCAGAAGATTCCCGTCACCGCCGAGCTGTCCGCGATGGGCCTGCTGATCGCGTGGACGATCGCGATCCCGGCCGGTGTGCTCGCGGCGTGGCGCCGGCGGACGGCCGCGGACTACACGGCGTCCGCCGCGGCGCTCACCGGGCTCAGCATCCCGAACTTCTGGCTCGGGATCATGCTGATCTACCTCTTCGCCGTCAACCTCCACTGGCTGCCCGCGTCGGGCTACGTGCCGCCCGACCAGGACCTCGGCCGCAACCTCCGCACGCTGATCATGCCGGCGTTCGTGCAGGGCGTGATCCTCGCCGCGGTCGTGATGCGGCAGCTGCGCAGCAGCATGCTCGAGGTCCTGAGCGCCGACTTCGTCCGCACCGCGAACGCGAAGGGCCTCGGCGCCGTGACGGTGCTGGTCCGCCACGCGCTGCGGAACGCCGTGATCCCCGTGATCACCGTGATGGGCATTCAGCTCGGCGCGCTGCTCGGCGGCGTCGTGATCACGGAGTCGATCTTCTCGGTCCCGGGCCTGGGCCGGCTCGCGATCGAATCGATCTACGCGCGCGACTACCCGATGCTGGAAGGCGTCGTGATGTTCAGCGCGTTCGCGGTGCTCGCGGTCAACCTGGCCGTGGACATCGTCTACTCGCTGATCGATCCCCGGATTACGCTCGCGGGCAGCCGCTCGTGAGCACGGTCGCGGGCGCCCTCCCGGCCGTTCGCCCCCGCGCGCCCGCGAAGCGAGGCTTTTGGCACCTCGCCGGGCGGTTTGCCCGAAACCGGCTGGCGGTGGTCGGACTGCTGGTCGCGATGTTGGTGCTCGTGGTCGCGGCCGCCGCGTCGGTGATCGCGCCGTACTCGCCGATCAAGACCGACTTCACCGCCTACCTCCAACCTCCCGGCGGACGGCACCTGCTCGGCACCGACGAGTTGGGCCGCGACGTCTTCAGCCGCATCATCTTCGGCTCGCGCGCCTCGCTCGAGGCCGGGCTCATTTCGGTCGGGCTGGGTATTTCCGCCGGCGTGCCGCTCGGCCTCGCCGCGGGCTTCTACGGCAACCGCCTCGACGACGTGCTGATGCGGCTCACGGACGCCATGCTCTCGATCCCGAACCTGATCCTCGCCCTGACCGTGGTCGCCGTGCTCGGGCCCGGGCTCGGCAAGGCGATGATCGCGATCGCCGTCGGCCTGATGCCCGTGTTCATGCGGATCATGCGCGCGCAGGTGCTCTCGGAGCGCGGCCGGGAGTACATTCAGGCCGCGCGCGCGCTCGGCGCCGCGGACCGGCGGATCATCTGGCGGCACCTCCTGCCGAACAGCGTCGCGCCGATCGTCGTGCAGGGCTCGCTCAACGTCGCGGGGGCGATTCTCGCCGAGGCGACGCTCAGCTTCCTGGGGCTGGGCACGCAGCCGCCGACGCCGTCGTGGGGATCGATGCTGAACGCGGCGCAGCAATATCTGACGCAGGCGCCGTGGCTCTCGGTTTGGCCCGGCATCGCGATCGCCGTCACGGTGTTCGCGGTGAACGTGGCCGGCGACGGCATCCGCGAGATCTGGGATCCCCGCACGCGCTGAGATGCCCGCGACCATCGACGCCGCGCGTCTCCGCCGCCGTCTGGAAGAGCTGGCCGTGATCGGCCGGACCTCCCAGGGCGGCGTCACGCGGCTCTCGTATCGGCCCGAGCACGCCGCGGCGGTGAAGCTCGCCGCCAAATGGATGCGCCAGGCCGGCGCCGCCGCGGCGGTCGACGCGTGGGGCAACCTCCACGCTCTCGTGTCGGGAAGGGATCGGGGATCGCCGCCCGTGGCCGCGGGCTCCCACCTCGATACGGTGCCGAACGGCGGCATCTTCGACGGCGCCCTCGGCGTGGTCGCCGCGATCGAGGCGGCGCAGGCCCTGCGCGACGCGGACGCTCACCTCAGACGGCCGCTGCTGCTCCTCGGCTTCGCGGAGGAAGAAGGGACGTCGTTCGGCGTCGGCTGCCTGGGGTCGCTCGGCGTCGTCGGGCGCGCGCCCGCGCCCGAGACGATCCGGACCCGCGACGGCGCGACGGCCGCGACGCTGCTCCGGGCGTTCGACCCCGGCGTCCCGAAAGGACCGCTGGCCCCGTCGATGGCCTCGTACCTGGAGCTGCACATCGAGCAGGGCCCGATCCTGGCTTCGAGGCACGCGCCGCTCGCCGCGGTGGAGGCAATCGCCGGCATCTCCCGCGCCGTCTTCACCTTCCGCGGCCAGGCCAACCACGCGGGCACGACGCCGATGGAGGCGCGGCGCGACGCACTGTGGGGGGCCGCGGAACTGGTCGGGCAGGTGCGCGTCCTCGCCCTCGGGACGGCGGGCCGCGCGGTCGCGACCGTCGGCCGCCTCTCGGTGACGCCGGGCGCGACCAATGTGATCCCCGGGACGGCGGAGATGGCCGTCGAGGCGCGCAGCGCAGACGACCACGTGCTCGGCGCGTTCCGCCAGAGCATCGAGCAGGCGGGCCGGACGTGCGCCGGCCGCTATGGCCTCGAACTCGATATCGGTGAATGGCGGACCGAGGCGCCGCTGCCGCTCGATGCCGCCGTGCGTACGGCGATCACCCAGGCGGCGAGAGATTTGAATGAGCCGATGACGACGATGCCGAGCTGGGCAGGACACGACGCCAAGATTCTCGGGTCGCGGGTGCCGACCGGGATGATCTTCGTTCCGAGCGATCGAGGCATCAGCCATTCGCCGGAAGAACACACTTCGTGGGAAGACGCCGCGCGGGGCGCCCAGGTGCTCTGCCGCGCCCTGGAGCGGCTCGCCGCGTGAGAGGGTCCAAGCGATGAGCGGAGAGACGCCGCGCGGGGACGCGCCCGGGGAAGCCCGGCCGGCAACAGAATCCGGATCGGAAACATCGTCTACTTCTGGCGGAGCGCCCGGCGGGGAGGAGAGCGGCCGGCAGGCCGTTCCGATCGAGGCGATCCCGACCCGGGAACTGCTCGTCTGGATGCTCGACATCCTCGGCGCCAAAGCATGGCAGGGTATGGGGCTGATGCCAAATCCCGCGAGCGGCAAGATCGAAAGGGATCTCGGCGAGGCGAAAATCGCGATCGACGCGTTTGCCGGGCTGCTGGACGCGATGCGATCGCAGCTCGAAGGCCAGGCGCTCCGCGACACCGAGGCTCTGCTCACCACTTTGCGCGTGAACTTCGTCGAAAAGAGCAGCGGCGCATAGCGCCGCGGCGGCCGCCCCGCCTTATCCACACTTTCTTGTCCACATTATCCGCAGTTTGCGCGAACGAAGTTTCCGGATTGCGCGAGAGGGTAGGGTGTGCTACAAATCATGTCGGAGGCGCAAGCCCTCCGGCCAGAGTAGCCGACTCAAACGCTCGCGCACGTGGACGCCGAGAGCTGGTCAAGCGTACTTCGGGGGTAACTCCGGAGAACAGCTGGCAGGCGGT
>DASSJF010000044.1 GCA_035691305.1 bacterium | reverse complement strand
GCTGCCGTAGTTGATCGAATTGATCTCGATCGTGAGCGGCTGGCCGTTCTTCATCCGGATGTTGTTGGGACCCATCTTCCAGCCGGCCTCGTCCAGCAGCTCGGCGGCCTTCTTCGGATCGTACTTGTACTTGGCGCAGAGATCCGGGGTGGCCAGCGTGTGCTGCGTCAGTGGCGCGCACGCGACGGTGCCGAGTCCTCGGTACACCGACTCGGCGACCGCGGCGCGGTTGACCCCGAAGAGCAGCGCCTGCCGGACCTTCAGGTCGTTCGTCGGCGGCTTCCGGACGTTCAGCACCCAGATGCGCGGCGCGCCCGGATACGGGTTCTTCTCCACGCGCAGCGCCTTGTTCGTCGAGAGGCGCGTCAGCACCGCGGCGGGCGTGCTGAGGAAGCTGATCATCTGCGTTTCGCCGGACTCGATCGTCGTGACGCGTGTGCCGGATTCCGGGATGAACTTCCAGACGATGCGGTCCACCGGCGCCGGGCCCTGGTGGTTGCTATACGGCGGCCGGCGGTTATAGTCCGCGCTGCGAACCAGGGTGATGTGGTCCTTCGCCACGTACTCGCTGACGACGAACCGTCCGCTGCCTACCGGCTTCTGGTTGACCGCGTCGCCCTGCCCCGGCGTCGTCTTCGGCGAGATGAGCGAGAGCGTTCCGCCGGCAGAGTACGACAGGAACGGCGCGTACGGCTCCTTGAAGGCCACGCGGACCGTATACGGGTCGACCACCGTGGAGCCCGCGTAACCGGAGAGTGCGGCGAGCGCGCCGCCGGCCTTGAAGTTCGGGTTGACGATGCGGTCGAAGTTCCACTTCACCGCCTCGGCGTTGACCGGCGCCCCGTCCGAGAACTTGGCGTCCCGCCGCAGCGTGAACGTGAACGACTTGCCGTCCGGCGATGCCTTGTACTCTGTGGCCAGCCACGGCGTCAGTTTGCCGGCGAGGTCCTCGTACAGCAGGTTTTCGGTCACGTCGGTGATGATCTGGAACGTGACCGCCGACGGCGACGCGTGAGGATCGAGCGTGGGCGGCTCCTGGTCCAGGCCGACGGTCAGCGTCGACGGCGCGGCCCCCAGGACGGGAACGCCGGCGCCCAGGCCGGCGAGGGCCAGCGCGGTCAGGCAGACCGCCAGGTACCGGAACACGACGTGCGGGTCTCTCATCATTGACCTCCCTGGGCTCCGGTGGGGGCGCCCACCGGGATCTTTGTCTCCCGCAAGTACCGGGCCGCGTCTTCGGGCGGCACCGTATTAATGTAGAAGCCCGAGCCCCATTCGAACCCCGCGACCTGCGAAAGGCGGGGCAGCACCTCGATGTGCCAGTGATAGAAGTGATCGACCTTCGCGTCGTACGGCGCGGTGTGGATGAGGTAATTGTAGGGCGGGTTGTTCAGACAGGCGTGCAGCCGCCCGAGCACCCCCTGCAGCGTCTCCGCGAGCGGCCGCAGCTGCGCGTCGCCGAGCGCGCCGAAGCTCGACGTGTGCCTGCGCGGCAGGATCCACAGCTCGAACGGGCACCACGACGCATGCGGCGTGAACGCCACGAACTCGTCGTTCGTCCAGACGAGCCGCCGGCCGTTGTGGCCGTCGCCGCCGCTCTCCTGATGCAGGATATCGCAGAAGACGCAGCGGCCTTCGCGCGCGAAGTAGGCCTGGGCTCCCGCCAGCTCT
The DNA here is from genome assembly GCA_035691305.1 of bacterium. Taxonomy (NCBI): domain Bacteria; species bacterium. The sequence goes on along the minus strand of DASSJF010000044.1, from coordinate 18,580 downwards.
TCCTCGGCGCGCTTCGGCACGATCGGAAGCGCGATCAGCTGTGAGTGCGGGTGCGCGAGCGACGCCCCGGCCGCCCGGCCGTGGTTGCGAAACAGCAGCAGGTATTTGAACCGCGGATCGCGGTCGAGGTCGAGGTAGCGCTCGCGGTACATCCACAGCACCGACGAGAGCTGGTCCACGGTCATCACGCCGGGGTGCGCCGCGTGCTCGAGCGTCTCGATGATCACTTCGTGCGCGCCCACGCCGCCCATCCCTTCGTACATGCCCTCCATCGTGACGTCGGTCGATCCCTCGATGCGCAGCGCGGGGTACTTGTTCGGTACGACCCGGACCTGCCATCCCGGCGTATTCGGCGCGGTGCCGGGCCGGCGGATCGCCGCGATCTCCGGCGGCGTCATGGACTCGCGGCCCTCGCAGAACGGGCAGTTCGCGGACGAGGGGGCGTCCGGCGCGCCGCCCTTCGCGAAGTCGCTCGGCCGCTGGGCGCGTTCGTTGGCGATGATCACCCACCGGCGCGTGATCGGGTCCTTGCGCAGTTCGGGCACGTTGGTCCTCCGTTGGGGCGGCGTCGCGGGCGGTGCGGGATCAGGCATGGGCACCGGCGCGCCTCGCGGCGAGCGCCTGCCGGTACGTGTCGACGTACCTGGCGGCGGCACGGCGCCACGAGAAGTCCTGTCGCATACCAGTCTGTTGGAGCCGCCGCCACAGGCGGCGGTCGCGGAACGCGGCGAGCGCGCGCTCGAGCGCCCCCCACAGCGCGCCCGGCTCGTACGCTTCGAAGACGAAGCCGTTCGCGGCGCCGCGGGCGACCGCGTCGGGGCTCGCGTCGACGATCGTGTCCGCGAGCCCGCCGGTCTTCCGCACGACCGGGACGGTACCGTAGCGCAGGCTGTCCAGCTGGTTGAGGCCCGACGGCTCGTAGCGGGAGGGCATCAGGAACATGTCCGCGCCCGCCTCGATGCGGTGGGCCAGCGCGTCGTCGAACCCGAGGGTCACGGAGACGCGCCCGGGGTAGCGCTTCTGGAACTGCGGAAAGAGCTCGTGGTACTTCGGCTCGCCGGTGCCGAGCAGGACGAACTGCGCACCCGCGCCGATGAGGCGGTCGAGGACCGCGGCCACCAAATCGAAGCCCTTCTGGTCGGCGAGGCGGCCGATCATCCCGACAAGCGGCGCCCGCGGCGTGCCGGCGAGATTGTGGAGGCGTCTCAGATCGCGCGTGCAGGCGTCCTTGCCGGCGCGGTCGTCCGCCGTGTAGCGCGCCGCGATGTGCGGATCGGTCGACGGATCCCAGGCGCTGTAGTCCACGCCGTTCAATATGCCCACAAGATCGGCCGTCCGCTCGCGCAGGACCCCCTCCAGGCCGCACCCGAACTCCGGCGTCTGGATCTCGCGCGCGTACTGCGCGCTGACGGTGCTGAGCCGGTCGGCGAAGACGAGCCCGCCTTTGAGCATGTTCACCTTCCCGTAGAACTCGATGCCCTTCGGCGTGAACACCTGCGGCCCGAGTCCCGTGAGCGGCAGGCGCTCCGCCGGAAACAGCCCCTGGTACGCGAGATTGTGGATCGTGAAAAGCGTCGCCGCGCCCTCAAGCCCGGCGGGGCGCGCCTCTTCTCGCAGCCACACCGGCACGAGACCCGTCTGCCAGTCCTGGCAGTGCAGCACGTCGGGCGTCCAGCCGATCCGGCCCGCGAGGGCCAGGGCGCCGCGGCCGAAGACCGTGAAGCGCTCGAGGTTGTCCGCGTAGTCCTTGCCGCCCTCTCCGTACAGGCCGGCGCGGCCGAACGACGGCTCGTGGGCGACGAGGTACACCGGCACACGGCCGCCCGGCAGCCGGCCCTCCAGAAACTCGACTTCCACCTGCCTGTCCCCCAGCCGCACCGGTGAGCGGCCGATCGTCCGAAATCCAAACTTGCTCCGATCGATCGCGCGGTAGCCCGGCAGCGCGATGCGGACGTCACAGCCGAGCTCCGCGAGGGCAGCGGGCAGCGCCCCCGAGACATCCGCGAGCCCGCCGGTCTTGGCGAACGGGACCGCCTCCGACGTGCAGAACAACACGCGCACGGGCTCGTTCACGGCTCTCGCACCTGAATCGCTTCCTCCACTTCGGGGCCGCGGCCGTCGCTCGCCGCGTACGTGCCCGGCCGCATAAAGGTGACGTCAAGGGTGCCGGCGGCGCCGTCGTCGACGATATTCGTCTCCGCGCGCAGGCCCGGACCCGTGACACTGAAGACGCGGGGAGCGCCGGACGCGTTCCGCACGACGAAGCGGACGCGGCCGGGAAGCAGCAGCATGACGGCGGGATCGATCACGTTCGTGCCGAGGGTCACCTCGATGCGCCGCGGCTCGGCGGCCCGAACGGGCGGCTTCCAGAATCCCCGTCCGGCGGTGATCGCCGCGAGGCTGAGGATGCCCGCGCACAGCACGCCGGCGAGCACGCCGCGGAGCACCGCAACACCCACGGCGGTCGGGGTTCGTCGCGGCGCGAGAGCGGTCCTCCAGCGGCGCGCGCCCGGGCCGCGCGCCGCGTCGGGAGGAGGTTCTCCGGGCCGACCGAAGGATAGCCGGCGCGCTCGTCTCGCGGGCACGTACTTTACGGCCCAGCGGGGGATTGGGGGAACCAGCGATGGGGATCCGATTGTTCGTCCGTGCAGTGGCGGCGGCGGTCGCCGTACCCGCGCTCGTAATCGCGCTCGTCACACCGGGCCGGCCGGCGGCGATGCCGGAGATCAAGATCGGCACCGTGCTGCCGCTGACCGGCGCCTTCGGTTCGTCCGGCGGGTACTTTAAGCAAGGCTACACGATGGCGATCGACGACGTGAACAAGGCCGGCGGCCTTCAGGTCGGCGGCCAGAAGTATCACGTCACCCTGATCATCCTCGACGACGGGAGCGACGGTACGCGGTCCCGCAGCCTCGTCGAGAAGCTCGTTACGGACCAGCACGTCAATTTTCTCCTCGGCGGCTACGACACATCGTTGGTTGAGGCTCAGGAAGTCGTGCCCGACCAGTACAAGATCCCCTACGTCGAGGGGGGCGGCGCGGCGTCGGAGATCTTCAAGCGCGGCTACAAGTACATCTTCGGCACGCTCGCGACGGTGTACGATCTCGGCAAGATCACGATGGAGTTCGTCGCGGCGCAGCAAGCCGCCGGCAAGCTGCCGAAGCCGCTGACGATGGCGGTGGTCTGGGAGAACACGGACCACGGCAAAGACTACATCGACGCGGTCACCGACGCGGCGAAGGCGCATCCCGATCTCTACCGGGTCGTGCTCAACCAGTCATTCCAGCTGAACGGCAGCGACTTCTCGCCGCTGCTCCAGCAGGTCAAGGCGTCGAACGCGCAGGCGTTTCTCTCCGACGCGCACCTGCCCGACTTCATCACGATGCATCGCCAGTATCTGCAGGCCGGCCTCTACCACCAGTTCGTCTCGTACGGCGCGCGCGGGCCGGACCAGAAGGGACGCCAGGCGCTCGGTTCGGGCGCGGACTACCTGATCGCGGGTCTGTGGTGGACCCCCGCGCTCAAGGACCCGGCGTCGCAGCTGTTCACCGAGCGATACACGAAGGAATACAAGGCGGTGCCGGATTGGTTCCAGGCGCTGTCGTTCGAGACGGCGCGCGCGCTGCTCGCCGGCATCTCGAACGCCGGGACGCTCAGCGGCCCGAAGGTTCGCGATGCGCTGGCGAACCTCAGGCTCGCCTCCATGCTGCCGGGCGGGGTGATCAAGTTCCAGCCGAACGGGCAGGTCGCCACACCGTACGTGATGGTGCAGAACACGCCGGGCAATACCGTGCGGATCATCTGGCCGAGCAACATGCCGGAGACGCGGGCGGCGACGCTGCCGATGCCGAGGCCGTAGGGGCGGCGGGGCCGGACTAGACGGGCGACCTGCGGGGGCCAGCCGGAGGTGTTCTCCGCTCAGAACCTGATCTCGGTCTGCATCACGTCGATCCTGACGGCGGGGCTGTACGCGGTGATGTCGTACGGCCTCGCCATCATTTACGGCGTGATGAAGGTCATCAACTTGAGCAACGCCGGCTTCCTCATGCTCGGCGCGTTCATGACGCTCGTCTACTCCCAGGCGTGGCACCTCGATCCGATCGCCGGCGCGTTCCTCAACATGCCGCTCTTCTTCCTCGCGGGCGTCGCGGTGTACGCCTTTCTCGTGCGGCGCGTGCGCCGGGCGCTCCCGATCGCGTCGCTCCTGATGCTGTTCGGGCTGTGGCTCGTGCTGCAGAACGCGGCGCTCACGATCTGGGGCAGTGAAGACCAGTCGATCATCACGCGATACACGTACAAGGCGCTGTCCTTCTTCGACTACCGGATCGCCGTGACGCGCCTCGTCGTCTTCGCGGTGGCGCTCGCCGTGATGGGGATCCTGCACGTCCTGCTGAACCACACCTACGTCGGGAAGGCGCTGCGCGCCACGGTCCAGGATCCGCAGGCGGCGCTGCTCGCCGGCATCGACACCGAGCGGATCAGCGCGATCGCGTTCGGCCTCGGGACGGCCTTCGCGGGATTCGCCGGGGGACTCATGACGCTCTTGTTCAGCTTCACCCCGGACTTCGGCGCGCCGTTTCAGCTGAAGAGCTTCACGATCATCGTTCTTGGCGGACTGGAGAACCTCGCCGGCGTGACGATCGGAGCGGCGGTCCTCGCATTCGCGGAGTCGTTCGCGGTGCTGTTCATGCGGGCGAGCCTGCAGAACGTCGTCGCCTACGCGCTCCTCGTTGTCGCGCTCATCGTGATGCCGGGCGGCGTCGCCTCGCTGTTCGGACGGCGGACGTGACGGGCTTCAGGCCTCGGCCCGCCTCGCTCGCCGCGCCCGCCCTCGGCCTCGCCCTTGCGCTCGTGCCGCTGATGGCGCCGCACAACATCACCCTGCTCAACCTCGGGTTCTTCACGTTCCTGTACATCGCCCAGGGTCTCGCCTGGAATATCCTGGGCGGCTTCGCCGGGTACGTCTCGTTCGGCTACGCGGCCTTCTTCGGCCTTGGGGCGTACGCCACCGCGCTCTTGTGGCTGCACGGCTGGAGCCCCGTGCTGACGTTTCCGCTCGCCGGTCTGTGCGCGGCGGCCTTCTCGCTGATTGTGGGCGTGCCGACGCTGCGCCTCCTCGGTCCGTACTTCTCGATCGCGACGATCGGCGTCGGCGAGGCGATGCGTATTCTCATGCTCAACCTGGACAACATCACCGGCGGGGCGTCGGGCCTGAACCTGCCTACGGTCGTGCCGTCGAAGGCGTGGTTCTACCTGGCGGCGCTCGTGATGGCGGGCGTGGCGTACGCGACCGCAACGTGGGTCCGCGACTCGCGGTTCGGCCTCGGGCTCGCGGCGCTCCGGATGGACCTCGACGCCGCGGAGACGCTCGGCGTCCGGACCGCGCTGTTCAAGAACGTGGCGCACGTCATCAGCGCCTTCCTCGTCGGCGTGTGCGGCGGCCTGTTCGCGACGTACTTCCAGTACCTGCATCCGGATACGGTGTTCAGCTTTACGGAGAGCATCAGCCTCGTGCTGATCGCGCTGATCGGGGGGATCGGCACGATCTGGGGTCCGATCCTCGGCGGGGCGGTGTTTTACGCGGTGCAGGACTACCTGCAGACGTCCTACCCGAACTTCCACCTGCTGGTGTACGGCGTGCTCTTGATCGTGATTCTGCTGTTCGAGCCGCGCGGCCTCGCCGGGCTCGCCGCGCGGCTTGCAGGCCGCCGCGGGGCGTTTACCCCCGGCGGCCTCGCCGACCACCGGGCCATCAAAGCGCCGCACGGGGGGAGCGCGCCATGACCGCCGCAACGCATCCGCCCGCTTGGTCCCACGAGCCGGACGCCCCCGCGAGCCCGCTCGTGCTGGAGGGCGTGACGAAGCGCTTCGGCGGGCTGGTGGCGGTCGACGACATCTCCGTGGCGATCGAGCCCGGAAAGATTACCGGCCTCATCGGTCCGAACGGCGCCGGGAAGACCACGATCTTCAGCGTGGTCAGCGGGAAGTTCGCGCCGACCACCGGCCGCATCACAGCGCTCGGGCGCGACATCACCGGTTGGTCGGCGCACGCCGTCTGCCGTCTCGGGTTGTGCATGACCCACCAGATCGTCCGGCCGTTTCCCGATCTCTCGGTGCTGGACAACGTCATGGTGGGCGCCGCCTTCGGCGGCGGCGCGCGCATCGCCGCGCACGACGCGCGCGCGGATGCGCGCGCGGTGCTCGAGTTCGCGGGGCTCGCGGCGCGGGCGGATCAGCCCGCGTCGGCGCTCACGCTCGCGCAGCGCAAGCGTCTCGAGATCGCGCGGGCGCTTGCGACGAAGCCCACCGTGCTCCTCCTCGACGAGGTGCTGGCCGGGCTGACGCCGCCGGAGGTCGCGCAGGCCCTGATCCTGGTCCGAGAAATCTGCGCCCGCGGCGTCACCATTCTCATGATCGAGCACGTCATGCACGCGGTGATGAACCTCTCGCACCGGGTGCTCGTGTTGAACTACGGCCGTCTGATCGCGGACGGCACCCCGGCCGAGGTTACCGGCAACCGCGAAGTGATCGAGGCCTACCTCGGTGCCGGAGCGGAGGAGACGCTGCATGGCTGACCGGCCGGGGAACGGGACCCCGCTGCTCGAGGTCGCGGGTGTCGCGGCCGCCTACGGACAGGTGCGCGCGCTCTGGGACGTGTCGTTCACGGTGCGGGAAGGCGAGATCGTCACCCTGCTCGGGGCGAACGGAGCCGGCAAGACGACGACGATGCGCGTGATCTCGGGCCTCCTGCGGCCGCTGACCGGCGACGTCCGCCTGAGCGGCCGATCCATCCAGCGGCTGCGCGCGCCGGCAATCGTCGAGGCGGGCATCATTCAGATTCCGGAAGGCCGGCGGCTCTGGCCCCGCATGACGGTGCTCGAAAACCTGGAACTCGGCGCCTACCTGCCCGAGAGCCGCGCCCGCAGGGCCCAGACGCTCGAGTGGGTGCTGTCGCTGTTCCCGCGGCTCGCGGAGCGGCGCACGCAGATGGCCGGCACACTTTCGGGTGGCGAGCAGCAGATGCTCGCGATCGGCCGCGGCCTGATGGGCCGCCCGCGCCTGCTCATGCTGGACGAGCCGTCCCTCGGTCTCGCGCCGATCCTCGTTAAGGAAGTGTTCCGCATCGTGCGCCAGATCAACGCGGAGGGTGTGACGGTGCTGCTCGTCGAGCAGAACGTGCACCAAGCGCTCGAACTCGCCTCGCGCGGCTACGTCCTCGAGACCGGGCGCGTCACGCGATCCGGCTCGGCCGCGGACCTCCTCAGGGACCCGGAGATCAGGCGCGCGTACCTCGGCCGCTAGGGCCGCCCGGCGACCGACGCAGATCGCCGTAGATCGCGACGGCGTTCTCCCATAAGAGACGGCGGGCGATCGCGTCGCCGTCGTCCCCGCGCGCGTACCCGCGGGATCGGATCGCCGTCAGGGCCGCATCGAGCGCTTCGCGCGCGTGCCGCCCGGCCAGCCAGAACAAATCCGGGATCGAGAACGCGTCTGTCGCGAGGAGCACCTTGGACGCCGGCGCGAGCCCCAGGGCTTCGACGATCATGTCGCCCGCCCCGTGCGCGGCGAACGGCACCGTCAGCGACAGGTCCATCGCGACGTTGGGATAGACGTGCGTAAGCCACGCCGCTTCGCGGACGTACGGGTACGTATGAAGCAGGACGAACGTGATCGGCCGGAACGGCGGATGCTCGAAGACGGGGCGTAGCCACAGCGGGTTGGCGAGGCGCAGGTCGAGGTCGCGGTCCCCGAAGCCCGTGTGCACCTGCACCGGCAGGCCGCGCTCCGCGGCGATCTCGAGCGCCGTCCACAGGAGCGCGTCGAGGAGCGGCTTTGACGCGAGGCGGGTCCGTCCGCGCCCCGCGGCATCGTGCGCCTCGCGGAAGGCGCCGGCGAGCGAAGCCGCGTCCCACCCCCCGGTCTCTCCGGCCGGCGTGCGCAGATCGAGGCCGGTGCGGTAGGCGATGATCGTCTTGAGGCCGCGCAGACGCGGAATCGCCGCGCGGACCTCCGCGGCGAAGCGCTCGCGGAGGTCGTGCCATCCGTCCGCCGCCGGGATCAACCGCTCCGCCAGCACCTCGAGACGGAGCAGCTCGCCGGCCGGGCACGGCAGCAGTTCCCGCAGCGCGGCCAGGTCGTAGTGGTCCGCGGCCCGGAAGCCGGGGTCGATGAGAATCGCGCCGATGCCGGCGTCCGCGAACATCTCACGCGTGAGGCCGGGAAACGGCCGGCGCGCCCTCGCCTCGAGGACGGCCTGCTCCGTCGCGGCGCACCCGAAGAACTCGCCGAGATCCGCGAGCGCCCGCCGGTAGAAGAGGCTCCAGACGACGTGGCGCGCGACGACGTCCTCCGAGTCGCTCTCGGTGAAGTGCGCGCGGAACGCCTCCGGCGTGTCGGGCTGCACGCGCCGCAGGGAGTGGGCGTGATGGTCGTACAGCGGGATGCCGGCGAACGGCGCGGGGTCTCGGGACGTCACGGCGTAGGCGTCACGGTTCAGTAGATGAAGAGATGGCGCCTCGCGACCTCCGCGGGGCCGAGATCGCGCAGGGCGTTCCACTCTCCGCGGCGGACGGCGAGATACGAGCGCACGAGGGGCGCGCCCAGGATCTCCTGGAGCGTGGAGTCGGCTTCGAGCGCGTCGACCGCCTCGGCAAGCGTGGCGGGCAGCGGGACGATGCCGCGCCGCCGGCGCTCCGCCTCCGGCAGCGATCCCGGGTCGGTCTCGATCGGCTCCCCGGGCGTCAGCCCGCGCTTGACGCCGTCGAGGCCGGCGGCGATCACGCCGGCGAGCGCGAAATACGGATTGGCGCTGCCGTCGCAGGTCTTGAGTTCGACGTTGCTCGAAGCGGGGCCGCGCCGCGGCGTGATCACGCGGATCGCCGCCTCACGGTTCTCCGGGCCGTAGCACGCGAACGCGCCCGCCCACGAGTTGGGCCGCAGCCGCGCGTAGGAGTTGACACTCGGGGCGACGAGCGCGCACAAGGCCGGCAGGTGCGCGAGGATGCCGGCGATCCATGTGTACGCGGGCGGGGACAGATGGAGGCGGTCGCGCTCGTCGTACATCACGGTCTGCCCGTCGCGCCAGAGACTCGTGTGCAGGTGGCAGCCGCTGCCGGCGCTGTCCGGAAACACGGACGGCGCGAAGGACGCCGAAAGGCCGTGCCGGCCGGCCACCCCGCGCACGCCCTCGCGGAGGAGGATGTGCCGGTCTGCGGCGGCGACGGCGGGCGCGTGGCGGATCGACACTTCGAACTGTCCGGGGCCCGACTCGGGGTAGAGGAGCGCGACGTCGAGCCCCATCGAGTTGAGCGTATCGGCGAGGTCCCGCAGCATTTCGTGGGCGCCGTCGTGCGCGATCGTCATGGCGAAGTTCGTGCGATCGACGGGTTCGTGCCCGGGGGCGCCGGCGTCCGTGCGCCGCAGCAGATAGAACTCCGGCTCGAACGCGGCCTGCACCTCGAAGCCTTCGGCCGCGGCCGCCTCGACGGCGCGCCGCAGGCACGCGCGAGGATCGTGGGCCCACGGATCGCCCGCGGCCGTCTGAAAGTCGCCGAGCATCATCGCCGCGCCCTGGTTGTACGGCAGGACGGTGAACGTGTCGGGGTCCGGAACCAGCCAGACCTCGCCCACCGGGCTCAGCCCGCTCGCCGGAAGCGGCGTATCGCCCATCATCGGCAGCGCCTGCTGGGCGACCGTGAAGCCGACGCCGTACTTCAACATCCCCTCCAGTCCATCGAGGGGCACGGCTTTCGCGCGGATGAGGTTGGCGCTGTCGCAGTATGCGGCGCGGATGAGCCGGACGCCGGCGGCGCGTGCGCGGTCGTAGACGGCGTTGGGGCTCGCACGCTGGGTGTGCGCGCGCTCGGAGGCCGGCATGGCGAGGCCCGTTTCAGGAGCGCGCCGGCCGTTCCCTCCTGCGCCGTTCCTTCCCCCGCGTCTTGCCGCAGAGGACGAGCGCGAGGTCCGCGACGTTGGTGCCGGTCGGACCGGTGGTGATGAGGTCCCCGGTCGCCCGAAGCAGCGGATACGCGTCGTTGTTGCGGAGGCGGCGCGCGGGATCGAGCCCCGCCCGCCGGGCGCGCGCCAGGGTGGCGCCGTCCACCGCCCCGCCCGCCGCGTCCGTCGGCCCGTCCCGCCCGTCGGTCGCGAAGCCGACGATCAGCGTGTCCGGCACGCCTGCGATGGCGGCGGCCGCCGCCAACGCCAGCTCCTGGTTGCGGCCGCCCCGCCCGCCGCCGGTCACGGTGACGGTGGTCTCGCCGCCGCAGACGACACAGGCCGGCCGCCGCACCGGATCGCCGGTGGCGGCGATCTGCCGGGCGATTCCGGCGAGCACGCGGCCGGCGTGGCGCGCTTCGCCTTCGAGGTAGGTGGACAGCAGCAGTGCGTGAAACCCAGCGGCCCGCGCCGCCGTCGCGGCGGCGCGGGCCGCGGCGAGATTATCCGCGACGATCGTCATCGCGGCCTCGCGAAAGACCGGATCGCCCGGCTTCGGAGTGTCGGGGATCGCCCCGTCGCGCCCCCGTTCGAGCACCCCGCGCACCGCCGCGGGGACGCGGGCGGCGACGCCGTACCGGTCGAGCACCGCGAGCGCGTCCGCGAACGTCGTCGGGTCCGGCACCGTCGGGCCCGAGGCGATCGCGTCCGGCGGCGAGCCCACGACGTCGGAGATCGCCAGCGTCGCGACACGTGCGGGCGCCGCCCCGCGCGCGAGCTGTCCGCCCGCGATCGCCGAGAGGTGCTTGCGCACGGTGTTCAACTCGACGATGTCGGCGCCCGACCGCAGCAGCAGGTTCGTCGTCTCCGCCAGATCTTGGAGCGACAGGCCGTCGCGGGGAAGCGGCAGCAGCGCCGAGCCGCCGCCGGACAAGAGGCACAGCACGAGATCGTCGGGGCCGAGCCCGCGGACGAGCGCGAGCATCTCCCGGGCCGCCGCTTCGCCCGCCGCGTCCGGCACCGGGTGCGCCGCCTCCCGTACGATGATCCGCGACGGACGGTCCCGGGGACCCCGCGCGGCCGTGACGAGGCCGGCCGTGATCCGGCGGCCGAGGGCCCGTTCCGCCGCCCGCGCCATCGGCGCCGACGCCTTGCCTGCGCCGACGACGATCACCTTGGCGTGATCGCGCAGCCGGTACGTCCGCCCGGCGATCCGGACGCCGGTGCTCGTCCGGACGATCGCGCGGCCCGTCGCGGCGCCCGGGTCGACCGCGCGGATCGCCTCGGCGAGAATCTTCGCCGCGGCGCGGCGGAGCGCCGCGGTCCCCTCGACGCGGAACACCGACGGGTCGAGCTTCAGCGCCATCTCAGGGCCGCGGCGCGAGATCCGTCATGTCGCGCGCTCGATCGTGACCGCCGTCCCGGAACGCACCGCCTTGAACACCGTCGCGTCGCCGGAGACTCGGCCGAAGACGTTCACGGGGCTCGCCGGCCGGATCTCGCGGCCGTGACTCGCGGGCGTGGGACCGAAGAAGATGCAGAAGGCGCTGCCCGGCGGCCAGTAACCCAGGTCGCCCATCTCCACGACTTCCCGCGGCGCCTCGGGGGCGCATTCGACGGGGATCGAGAAGTAGATCTCGTCCCCCCACGTGCTCGCGCGCGCTTCGAGCGGCAGGGCGTTCCAGACGGCGTCCGCCGTCTTGCCGGTCCCGAGCGTGGCGGTGGCGCTGACCTTGCCGGCCGTGATCGTGATCGTCCGCATCCGCGGTCCTCCCCGAGTCGCGCGCCTGGCCGAGGCGCGCCCGCCTACCAATCGACGAGCAGCCGTTCCGTCCGCCCGTTCGGCCGCACGGCCAGGAGCGGCGGCCGTCCCCGACCCGCGGCGTGGCCGTTCGACGACGCCGGTGGATCCGCCGCGTCGAGCGCCGCCCGCACGGTGTCGCGCGCGAGCGGAGCGAGGTTGTTCGTGTCGCTGAGGTGGACGAGACAGACGCCGCGGCGCCGCCCGGCCGCGCGGGCCGGCGACGCGGTGCGCGCGAGCGCCCGCGCCGCGTCGTCGTTGCTGAGGTGCCCGCGCCCGCCGAGGATGCGGTTCTTGAGAAACCACGGGTAGCCGCTCACGTGCAGCAGCCCGAGGTCGTAGTTGCTCTCGAGCACGGCGAGGTCGGCCCCGGCGAGCTGGGCGTCGAGAACCTCGTCGGCCGCTCCGAGGTCCGTCGCGACGACGACGCGGCGGCCCGCCGCCGCGACGGATACGCCGACGGGCTCCACCGCGTCGTGCGGCACCGGGAACGCGATGATCTCGAACGGGCCGATCGCAAACGGCGCGCCGGGCGCGAACGCTTCCACGACCGCGCCGGCGAGCGGCTGGGCCGCCGCGGCGAGGGTGGCGGCCGTCGCGTAGACGCGGACGCCGGCCGCGCGCGAGAGCGGTCCGGCCCCGCGTGCGTGGTCGTCGTGCTCGTGCGTCAGCACGACCGCGCGCACGTCGCGCGGCGCGAGCGCCAGGCGCGCCATCGCCCGTTCAAGCGCGTCGAGCGACACCCCCGCGTCGACCAGCACGCGCTCCGCCCCGCACTCGAGGAGCAGCGCGTTGCCGGCGCTCCCGCTCGCGAGCACCGTTATCCCCAGCGCGCTCATCGCAGCGTGATCTCCCACGGCATGAACGCCAGCACGCCCTCGCGCAGCAGCATCTCCGCGGCGTCGAGCATCCCGAGTGCCGACCGGCGCCCGATCGTCACCGCGCGGGGCGGACGGACGATGAACACCGGAACGACGCGCGACGGCGCGAGGCCCATCAGCTCCTTCGCCGTGTCGACGGCCGTGTAGAAGTCGCCGAGGCGATCGACCAGGCGGTGCTGCAGCGCCTGGCGGCCGGTCCACACCCGGCCCCGCGCCACCGCCTGGACCTGCTCGCGCGTGAGGCGGCGGCCCTCCGCCACGCGGTCCACGAACCGCGCGTAGATCTCCTCCGCCTGCGTCCGGAGCCGCCGGCGCTGCTCGGGCGAAAACGGCCGGAAGGGCGAGGTCATCGCCGCGGCTTCTCCGCGTGTCAGGATCTCGTGGTGAATCCCGGCGCGTCGCGCCAAATCTTGAAGGACGAACTTGCCCGAGATGACGCCGATCGAGCCGGTCAGCGTGCCGGCCTGCGCGATGATCCGGCGCGCCCCGGCGGCGACGTAGTAGCCGCCGGACGCGGCCGTGTTGCCGAAATACGCGACCACCGGCTTGACGCGGTTCGCCCGCACGACCGCGCGCCAGATGAGGTCCGACGCCAGCGCGGAGCCGCCGGGAGAGTCGACCGACAGCACGATCGCCCCGAAGAGCGGGTTGCGCTCGACGGCGCGGATCGCGCGGACCAGCGACGCGTGGCCGCTCGCCTCGCCGCGCGCGAACGGCAGCGGGATCGGCGCCCGGGGCCGGCTCTCGCCCATCTGGATCGCGCCCCGGACCGGGATGACCGCGACGGCGCGGCCGGGCATGCGCCACCGGAACGGCGCGCGCAGCCGGCGGCGCGCGATGCGCCACGGCACGATCGCGGGCGCGCGTCCGCCCGCGGCGAGGTAGTCCGGCAGCTCGTCCTCGTACAGCAGCGCGTCCACGAGTCCGGCGTTGCGTCCCTCGGCGGCCGACAGCGGCGCCCGGTCGATCGCGGCGCGCACCGCCGCGGGCTCGAGACCGCGGGAGGCGGCGACCTCGCCGATCAGGTCGTCGTACACCGAGTCGAGGATGGCGTTGAGCTGCTCCCGCATCGGCTCCGACATCTCCCGCCGCGTGAACGGCTCGACCGCCGACTTGTACTCCGCGATCTGCTCGAACTCGCCGCCGACCCCGGCGCTCCGCAGCGCGTCGCCGAAGAACGTAACCTCGACGGCCGCGCCGCCGACGTCGAGCACGCCGCTCTCCGGCATCACGATCGTGTTCGCGACGCTCGCCAGATAGTACTGGCGCGTCGTGACCTGCGTGAGGTGGGCGACGATGCGGCCGCCGCGGGCGCGGTATTCGGCGAAGGCGTCGCGGAGGCTCTGTACCGACGCGAGCCCCGCCGGCAGGTCGCCGAGCGTGACGACGACGCCGGCGGCGCGCCGGTCGGCGCGGATGACCGCGAGCTGCCGCCGGACGTCTTCGATCGTCTGCGGCCGGCGGACCCACCAGGGGTCGCGCGTGCGGTGGTCGGGATAGGGGCCCGCGAGCTCGAGGAGCACGTACACCGGCCGCGGTCCGAACAGCGAGACAAGAAGGTTCCGGATGAGGATGCCGGTGTCGTAGACGAGGTCGCTCAGGCGGATCAGCAGCTGCATCGCGCGCTATACGTTCGCGGGGGGGATCAGGCCTTTCCTCGCACCGCCCACGACGAAATGATCGCGGCCGCGGCCAAGGCGACGACGGCGGCCCAGTTCACCGCGCGCGCTTCCGCCCACGCCGGCTCCGGGCCGGGCAGGCCGATCCAGACGAGCGCCCGGCCTTCGCGGCCGGCGGCGTTGGTCCCCGTCACCGAGCCCGGGAGCGTCAGCAGGACGCGCACGTCCGGGGCGCCCGCCGCTCGGGCCCCGGGCGCCGCGAGCGTCTCCGAGTAGGTCGCGGCCACACCCCAACTGTGCTTTTTTATATGAAGGACGCCGAGCGGCGCCGACGGCGCCAGCAGCCCGGCGAGCGCGCCCCGGTCGACGTCCTGTTCGACCTGCGCCCGCCCGGCCTCGGTTCCGACGACGCGTATGTCGACGGCCGTCCCGCCGGTTGCGGCGAAGACGACCGTTGCGAACAGCGCGCCGAGCCAAAATCCCGCCACCGTGCCCCGCATCCGCCACCTCGTGGAAAGACTATTTTCCGGAACCGACCCGCGGTGGGACTTCACCGCGCGGGCCGCGCCGGCCTACGAGGGAGCACCCGGGCCGCGCGCGAAGGCACGGCCGATGCCCGAACGCGTCCTTCTGCGCCGTGCCGGCTCCGCCGACACCCGCGAGGCCGTGCGCCGGCGCGCGGCCTCGGTGGTGCGGGCCTCCGGCATGCGGCGGCCGCCTTTTTGGCCGGAGCGGTACGCGGCGAAGTGCGGGGTCTCGGCGATCATCGCGGGTGTCGTCGACGAGGGACCCGTCCGCTTCGAGCAGCGGGCCACGACCGAGGGCCGGGCGCGCCGCACGCTCATCGTGGTCGACCGGCGGTTTCCGCCGCACACGCCGCAGTGGAACGGCGCGGTGGCGCTCGGCCTCGGCGAAACGCTCGTGCCGCCCGGCGGGGCCGGCGACGCGCGTCGCACGCTGACCGAGGTCGCGGCCGCGGACCTGCTCCTGCCGCCGGCGGTGTTCCGGCCGGCTGCTGCGCGCACGGACCTGACGATGGATGGCCTGCGGGATCTTGCCGCGCGATTCGCGGCGCCGCTGCGCCTTACCGCGCGCCAGTGGCTGGCCACGGGACTTTGGCGCGGCTACGCGCTGCTATGGCGTCCCGACGGCAGCACGCTTCGTCTCGCGTGGCGCGCCTCGCCCTCGGACCGCTTTCCGCCTTGGCTCGCCCCGGGCGCCGACGCCGCGGTGGTGTGGGCGCCGTCGTCGCGGCTCTTCGCCACGCACCGCACCGGCCGGCCGCACCACGGCGTCGAGGAAGTGCGCACCGGCGCCGGCACGGCCTGGTGGTTCACGCGGTTCGCCGCGGTGCGCGACCCGCTGGCCGCGCGACGGGCCGGCGGCGCCGAGGGCGATCGCAGTGCGGTGCTGGCGATGGTAATGCTCGCCCCCGGCGGACCGCGCGCGGCGCGACGCCGCGGATACCGTCAACCGGAGGGAATACTCTCCGGACCTTCGAACTAGACGCGCGATGGCGGTTCGCGGCGGACGCAACATTTACGGCTATTCGATCGGCGTGCTGATGCTCGATACGGTCTTCCCCCGCGTCCCCGGCGACATCGGACACGCGGGCACGTTTTCGTTCCCGGTGCTGTACCATCGCGTGCGGCAGGCGTTTCCCTCGCGCGTCATCCGCGAAGCGGATCCCGCCCTGCTCGACGGGTTCATCGAAGGCGCGCGGGCGCTCGAGGCGGCGGGCGTGCTGGCGATCACGACGTCGTGCGGCTTCCTCTCGATCTTCCAGCGGCAGCTCGCCGAGGCGGTGCGTATTCCGGTGTTCACGTCGGCGCTGCTGTTGGTGCCGATGGTCGCTCGGATGCTCGGGCCCGACCGCGCGGTGGGCGTGCTGACCGTAGACAGCGGCTCGCTCGGGCCGCGCCACCTCGCCGAGATGGGTATCACGGAGGAGGTCCCCGTCGTCGTCGCCGGGCTCGAAAAGGGCCACGCGTTCTCGCCGGTGCTGTTGGACAACGAGCTCGAACTCGACGTGGACGCCGCGCGGCGCGAGCACGTCGAGGTGGCCCGCGACCTGCTGGAGCGCCATCCGCAGGTCGGGGCGCTCGTGCTGGAGTGCACCAACATGCCCCCGTACGCCGCGGCGATCCGCCAGGCGACCGGCCTGCCGGTCTTCGACATCACGTCCCTGATGCGGGTGGTGCACGCCGCGCTGGTCCCGCCCGACTACGCCGGCCGGTAGCGGCCGGCCCCCCGGCGCCCCCGGAACTTCTTGCGCAGTTTATCGCTGTGGTAATATGGGCAAGCCAATAAGTGATTTCTTGTTGACCGCGCGCCTCTCGCGCCGATAAAGGGAAGGAGTTCGTCTATGGCACCGGCTCTTGGTTCGCGGCTGCGGCCGTTCCTGGCGGCGCTGATCGCAGCCGCCCTGCTGATCACCCCGTTCACCCGGATGCCGCGCGCGTCGGCCGCGGACGCCACGCTGGTGGTCGCGGCGATTCGCGTGTTGCAGGAAGACTACGTCGATCAGGTGCAGCCGGTCGCGCTCCTGAACGCGGCGCTGGCGGTCCTTCGCAAGGCGACCAGTTTGGGTGCCGACGCGCTGCCCGATATCCCGGCCTCCACGCCCGCCTCCGACGCCGCGGTGCAGTTCACCGCGGCGTTCCAGAAGGCGGCGCAGACCGGCGCGATGCCGGAAACCGAGCTCGCCTACACGGCGACCGCCGGCATGCTGGCCTCCCTTCGCGACAGCCACACGTTCTTTCTCGATCCGGCCGCGCTGCGCGAGAGCCGCCGCCAGATCTCTGGCAACCCGGGCTTCACGGGCATCGGCGTGACGATCGTCGCGCGGAAGGACGCCTCCGGGACGTCCTGGATCTTCGTCGAGGACGTATTCCCCGGGTCGCCCGCCGCGGGGGCGGGCGTCAAGCGCTTCGACCGGATCGTCGAGGTCGACGGGAAGCCGCTGAAGGACGTGAACGTGGTCGACGCGAGTCAGATGATCCGCGGGCCCGCCGGCTCGACCGCGTCGCTGACCGTCCAGCGCGCCGGCCGGGCGATACCGCTCTCGGTCGTGCGCGCCGCGATTCGCGTGCCTCCGGTGGAGGCGCGGTTCGCATCGCCGGGCGTGGCGTACCTCAAGGTCTTCGGGTTCTCGCAGGGCGCCGGACGGGAGCTGCGCCAGGGGATCACGACGCTGTCCCGCGAGGGCCAGATCAAGTCGGCGATCCTGGATCTGCGCGGCAACCCCGGCGGCCTGATCATCGAGGCGGCCAGCGTGGGCGGCATCTTCCTGCCGACTCGGACCGTGCTCGCCCGGATCACCGAACGCGGCGAGCAGCCGAGCGTGCTGCGGTCGAGCGGGACATCGCCGCTCGACAAGACGCCGCTCGTCATCCTGGTGGACGGTCAGTCGGCGTCGGCCTCGGAGATCCTCACCGGCGCCTTCAAGGATTACAAGCGCGGGACGATCATCGGCGAGAAGACGGCGGGCGCCCTCGGCGGATCGGTTACCGTGCCGCTGCCCGAAGGCGGGATGTCCGTCACGGTGGAGCGGATTCAGACGCCGAAGAACACGGCGGTCGAAGCGGTCGGGATCGCACCCGACGTCCCGGTGACGCTGACGGTGGCGGACATGGAGCGCGGGCAGGACACCCAGCTGCAGGCGGCGCTGCGCGCGCTGCACGTGGCGTGGGAATGGCTGCTGCGTCCCCGGGCGGCCTAACCGGCGGGAGTCCGGAAGGGTGAGGGAAAACGCGCGGAGGGCCGGGGCGGCTGCCCCGGCCCTCCGATTTGACGCGCCGCGCCGCGCCGGACGCGTTCCTGACGCGTTCCTAATGAACGAGGCTCAGCTCCTCGAGCCTGAAGCGGAGTGCCGTCGGCGTCACGCCGAACATCCGCGCGAGCAAGTGCACGACCTCATCGGTTTCGGTTTCCCGCCGGCGCATGCCGAGCGATTGATCGATGCGCGGGGCGAGTTCGGCGAAACGGGCGCGGATCTTCTCCTCCGGCATCAGGATCTCGGCCGCGAACGCCCGTGCCTCGCGCTCCTCCTCGCGCCGCCGAGGCTCGGCGACCGCCGGGGTGCCCCCCGGCTCGGTGCTGGCGACGAGGGCGCTGTGCCCGAGGGCCGCGTGCCCGAGTTCTTCGGCGATGATCCAGCGCAGCTCGGCGTCGGTGTGGCCCCGCGGCGCGATCGAGATCACGACGCGCCCGCCGTCGCGTCCGATCGTCCCACGCTGGCCGGGCGGGAGGGCGCGTTCGACGACGGAATAGCCGAGCTCGTCCGCGATCTTGCGGACATCGACGGGAATGCCGCGGGGCCCGCCGAGCGCGCGCGCCCGCTC
>DASSJF010000043.1 GCA_035691305.1 bacterium | reverse complement strand
GGTCTCGGCGATTGCCTCAAGTAGCAGCGGCAGATTCTCCGCCTCGTTAAAAGCCGGCAGGACGATCCAGGTGTTCACGGCTGCTTGGCTGTCCCTCTTCCTTGCTTGGCGCGATAACCGTCGTCGCGCATTTTACGGTCCAACTATCTGAATCGCATGATCGTGATTGGCGGGAGACGCATCATTCCGCGGCCCGGCAGCGGAGCGGTTCGAGTTATTGAGTTCCATTACCCACAGCAGGCTGAAATTCTGCTCAGGACTCCACCGGTAACCCCTCTCACCGAGCGCCTCAACGAGATCGCTCAGGCTGCCTTTGGGCCACGGGCCGCTGAAAACGAGCCAAATGTGCTCGAATCCATGGGCGGCCACGAACCTCGCTGTCTTTAGGACGGCGGGTCGCAGGGCGTCCCGAGACCATTGGCGGCGGTCAGGTAGCACCACGATTTGCTCTCCTGTCGGGTTGAAATAGTAGCGAAACGGGAGATCCGTTCCCGCGGGAAAGTACACAACTACGTCAGCTGCCGCATAGCGAGCTCTGACATATGCTGCCGCGAGATCGTAGTGGTAGTAGCGGTACGCGGGATTAGCCTGTGCGACGGCGGGATATGCGAACGCACTGGCACAGCAAATCCAGAGAAGCACAGTCCATGCTTGAGGGCGCGTAGCCGTCCAGGCACGTAGCTGCACGATACCGGCAGCAAGAAGCAAGGCGGCAAATGGCTCGAGGAACACCAGGTGACGCGGGTAGGCCGCGGCTTTCCCGAGAACGAGAGAAGCCGCTAAGAGTAGCACGAGCGGACCCATCCAGGACAGCCCGACGAGTTGCCGCCCCGCTCTGTTGATCCGGCCGAGGGCGCCGGCGCCCAGCATCAGGAGGCCGCACCATGGCAGCACCAAGCCCAAATCAAAAGGGAACGGCACGGTGCTACCAAGTGTCTGGTAGTTCGCGTTTCCGAACAGATAGCCGCCGTATGTCTGTGTGGCAAGGACGCTGATCAAATCACCGAGTCCCGTCGGCAGGCGTGCCGCTATGCCTCTGCCGGGTACTCCAAGCACATACGGGATCCACGGCAGGTAAAGGACGAGCGCAACGCCCCCGGCGGCTGCGAGGTTCACGACCGAGCGGCGCGACGGTCGTGACAACAACACCCACGCCACCTGGGCCGGAATAAGGACGAGCGAGTAATAACTGACATATGCTGTGAGCGCAATGCTCACACCATACGCAAGCCACCACCGCATCAGGCCCGAACTTTGCGCAGCTCGATACAGAAGCCACGTCGATGCAAGCACGAGAACTTCGAGCAAAGGATACATTCGCAACTCGTTGCTTGCGATGATCTGAAAAGGATTCAATGCCACCAGCGTGGCCGCGACCACGCCGATGGCCGGGGAAAAAAGCCGCCGCCCAATCTGCCACGTCAGGAGAACTGCTGTTAGTCCACAGACCAACGATGGAAACCGCGCCGCGGCGAGGCCGGTCCCGAACCATCGAATCCAGATAGAGAGAAGCGCATAGTACCCGACTGGATGAACGTCGCTGACGCGGAGAAAAGCAACGATATCGCGCACAGGCTTGGCCGCGACATTGAGACTGTATGCTTCATCAAGCCACATCGGGCGCACGCCAAGCAGCCAGACTCGCAAAAGAACGGCAAGAATCATAACGCCGAGAACGGCGGTGTGTTCGTGCGACTCCCGCACCTTCTCAGCCGCCTCTTGTTGACTGCGGTTCAGAAAGGCTGGTGTCGCTTGATTAGGCAGTCTCACGACAGGGCTCTGTCCCACCGATGTGATCCTCTTTCCGGCGTCAACAGTGCTTCGGCAACGCCCGCTCGGCGCGCGCGCCCGACGTATTATGCCCGCGCGGCTTCACTTTCAGTCGAGCCAGTTGGTCGTCGCTTGCGGTCACGCGATTCGACGCAGGATCCTCGTGTGAAGCCCGTATTCGCCCCGAGCACGGACCGGGGCCATCTCAATGATGCAATCGCGATGTTCCTCCGGTCGCAGCAGGCGATGGGAGCCGCTGCCGCGATGGATGCGGACCTGTCGCAGAGAGCCGCCTGGACCGCCCAAACTATCGTTTGCCGCAAGTCTCCTAGAAGGAGTCTGACCAGAGTCGCTGGATGGAATAGGTCGACGTGTTAAATGGCGACGTGGTGTAATGGCTCCAGGTAGAGCCACCATTCGTGCTCCGATAGACGGCGTTCGTGATACTATTACCGCGGCTAATGCCCCACGTCACGCTGACAGTATCGCCCCACGCCCCTAGGTTCGGGTTGTTGCCAGCCGCTGTCGCGGTATATGGGACGACAGAGCTATTGTCCGAACTCCAAGTTGAGCCATCATTAGTGCTTCTCCATCCGAGGCCGGTGGTATCGTTAAAAGAGTCATTCGCATAGCAACCCATTACCAGCCATGAGCCGTCGCTACAAATGCCGGGATTGTTGGGGTCCCCGACCATAAGGGATGGCGCGTTCTGAGAGCCATGCTGCGCCGTATCAGAGAATACATTGGACCAAGTCGAGCCAAAGTCAGTTGATCGCCACATGAAGATTCCCGGACTCAGAGTAAAGCTGTTACCCGAAACGACAAGCAATAACACATCGTTGGTCGACGTCTTCTGATAAGAAAGATTGCAGGTCGCCGCGTGCGAACGATTCGCATCTGAGAAAACCCGGCTCCATGTCGAGCCACTATTCGAAGAGGACCAAACCTGCGTCGTTCCGGCTGACGTGTCAATGCCGAATACAAACAAGTCGCCGTTCGAAGTCCGGATGAAAGTAGGAGACAAAGACATGGAACTGGACTGTGACGGTAATGTGGATGCTGAAGACCAGCTACTGCCACCATTGGTGCTTCGCGTAACTGCCTGTGCCCCGCTACTGCCACCGAAACCAAGAAGCGTACCGTCTGGAAGAATGCCGACGAAATTCGCGACAGGGGGAACGCTCCCGAAGCTCGTCCACGTACCGCCATTATTCGTGGTGTAGTAGAACCAAGGCGAAGCGCCTGTGCCCTCGACGGCCGTTTGGAAAGTGTTGAATTCATCAATCCAAAAATAAGAGATGCCTGTATTGCTCCCGTCGTCACCGCGAAAAGATGACCAAGTAGATCCGTCTGTGGTCTTGTAGACCGGGTTCGTTGAACCAGCAGAACCACCGCTTAGCCATGCGTAGACGTTGGCCATGATGAGCCTCCCGTGCTGGCTGAACAACCTTTGCGGTCCAAATGTTTTTCGTTACTCATTACCTCAGTCCTGCAAAATTAAGCCCTGACGTACATCACTGCTCTATTAATAAACCGACAAAGACCGACCCGCTTCTGCTTGCCAGGAGATGAGCAGGGGCTCATCAGGAGACTTCTGCCGTTCAATCTGTTTTGTGGCCGGCTAGGGTCGGGCAGAGATCCCTGCCACGCTACCAACAGCCGACGTCCACTGCTATGGCGAGCGGAGCAGACCCCGAGCGGCAGCGAACTCGTGCCCGCGGCGTTTTCCACTTCTGCTATGCGACCATCTTACTATCGAGTACCGCGCTGTAACGTCAAGACGGGCTCCTGTCTAGAACCCACACGCGCGCGACAAAGTTATTGGTTTTGAGCAGTGTGCTGAGGGCATGGTGATTGAGCCGGAAGGGAAGACGGCAGGACACGAGTAAAAGCATTACTGAAAGAGAACCGAGTTACCGTTGGTGAGGGTCCGCACAAAGGTCCGCGTCAAAGTCGGACTTGTCGAACACCTTGAATTGCAGGGCGTTCCGGGCAGGGGCGATCGGGCTCATAACCCGAAGGTCGCAGGTTCAAATCCTGCCCCCGCTACCAAAGAAACGAAGCAAGGCGGCGGGGGCCTGTTCATCAAGTGAGAGCAGGCCCCTTACGTTTTCGCTAAACTCTGCAACCAGACCCTTGGGCGTATCTGCCACGCCGCGCCCGGTCCACGTCGCATCATGTGCCCGCGCCTTGCGGTCAAACGGGCGGCGCGGGGGGTTCCTGCCTTGTTTAGGGAAGAAGAGGGCGGCTAGCGTGCCCCGTGCCCGGACCCGTGGACCCGATCCTGTAGAATTTCACCGATGCCCCGCAGTCGCTGTGCTACGCTTCCCAACTGTCTACCGACATTGTTATCCGGGTTGCGCTCCCCGACAGGCCCGCGCGCATGGCCGTTGTCCTTCCTCTCCAACTCCGCGACGGCCGTCCTCGCCAGTTCGCGGACGCGCTGGCTGAACAGTGCCCGCGGCTCGGACATGAGCATCGGCATCCCTCGATTCCCTGCCAGGGCGACCCTTTGGTCATGAGGCAGGAGGGCGGCGAACTTCATCCCGATCGCCTTCTCAACCTGCTGAGGGTCGAGAGAGACCCGTCCATCGTGTCGGTTGCCGACCAGCAACAGGTTCTGCGTGGGAAACTGCAGGTCGTCGAGCACATCGAGCACTTGACGAACATCTTTCAGGGTCACCACGTCGAGCGTCGTCACCAGGATGGCCAGATCGGTCATTTCGAGCGCCGCGACCATCGCGTCGAGGGAGGACAGGCTCGCATCGACGACGATCGTGTCGTACACGTCCTGGAGGATGCCGAGGAGGTCACGGAACCGATCTGGAGACATGACCTCCGCCTGCTCGGTCCGAAGCGGCGCGGCCAAGACCTCAACGCCGCTCGGATGCTTGGCTAGAAAGCGGTCGGCAATTTCCGTGTCCAGGCTGGCGACTAGATCGTGGACGGTGACCTTCGGCGTGATGTTCATCAGGATCGCCGCGTCGCCAAAGTGCAGATCCGCGTCCACGAGCGCGACGCGGCTGCCCCCATCCTCCTTGAGCGCGATGGCCAAGTTTGCGGCCACGGTGCTCTTCCCTACGCCGCCTTTGCTCGACATGACGGTAAACACCACTCCTCGGTGCTGGGGGACGACCTCTCCCGTATCCCGCGCCGCGTCGGCCGCCGCTCTGACATCTACCTCGCTCAACGGAGCGAACAGGCACGCTCGGGCCCCGGCCCGCATGGCGCCCTGTGAGATCTCCACGGCCGCCTTGTTGGAAGACAACATCGCGACAAAAAGGCCCGGGTATTTGCGTGAGAGGGTGCCGGCCAGATCAAGGCCCCCGCCGCCCGCGAGATCTGTCGAGAGGAAGATCAGTTGGGGCCGGCGGCGCTCGACCGTTTCGAGGAGCGCCTCCTCGGTGGCTACCTGAGCGACTACCCGAAGCCCCGGGCACTCCGCGATCGTGCGCATGATCAGTGCACGCGCGTTCTCGTCCGCGGTCGCCACTAGAACCCGCAACAGTTGCGTCATACCGTCCGTCCCTGGCGTAGCTATGCGCGGGCCCGCCGTGGGGCACAGCCAGATGTGTATGCCCAATACCGCAACGACATAGACTCTTGATTCAACGCTCACCCCACGCGCGGCTACCAAGAGTCGTGGGGCGGATCATCCTCTCGGTTCATCGGTGCCGGTCTACGGACATTCGTCGCCATGTCTTTCAGCTGCGCTACCACACTGTCATGCGCGGCTACCCGCCCCACCCGAGCGCGCCTGATAATTTGGCAGAACGCGCCGACGATCGCGGGATCGAACCGCGTGCCGGCCCCGCGCTTGAGACCGGTGATCGCGTCACGAGAGGACAATGTCGGAGCCCCAGGACGGCCCATGACCATCGCCCCATAGGCTTCGACGACCGCCAGCATCCGCGCCCCGAGGGGAATCGCATTTTCCTGGAGCCGATCCGGATGGCCGGTCCCGTCCCACCGCTCGAAGCGACGGCGCAGAATCGCGGCGGCGGGACGCAACCACACGATGCCGTTGAGCATTCGAAAGGCAACGACCGGTTGCTCACGGAGCATGGCCTGTTCGTCCGCGTTCACATCCGAAGACAGTCTCAAGGTCGACTCGGGCACGTCGATCGTGCCGATACCATGGAGCAGGGCCGCACGGCGTACCGCCTGAACATCCGACTCGGAACAGGAAAGCTCGCGCGCCAGAGTTTCCACCCATCCCACAAGGCACTTGCTGTAGCCTTCGGCGCACCCATTTCGCGCGTCGAGCAGGTCTGCCACCACGGCGATCTGCCTGTCGTCGTCTTCCGCCTCCGGGGCGCCGATGCGCTGAACGAGCGTCCGATAGGTCGCTTCGCCTGACTTTGGCGCCGGAGCGGCGGGTCTCTCGCTTCGCCATTGCTGCGATCTTTTGATGTCCGCCTCGGCCGCCGGATCTTGTGGAACCTTCGGTTCCTGCCGAGCGGCGGAGATTCGTGCGTTCTCCGTCTCCGGCGACCTGCGGGCGCGGTCCAGCACGGGTTCGGTCGCGTCCAGTTTGGTCTGGACGTCCTTCAGTTGCGTGCGCTCCGCGTTCAGGCGCTCGCGGGTCTCGGTCAGCCGGGCGCCTTCTGCGGTGAGTTCCGCCTGGAGGGCCGCGACGCGGGCGGCGTCGGCGTCGAGCGTCTGCCGTGCATGTGTGAGCTGGTCTGTCTCGCTCCGCAGCGCGCGCTGGGCGTCGGCCAGGCGCTCGTGCTCGGCGGCGAGCGCCGCCTCGGCATCGGCCAGTCGCCGGTTCTCGGTCTGAAGCGACATCCGTTCCGCGGCGAGCCGGAGCTGCTCGTCCTTTCCGACCTCATGGATCTCGCTCAACTGCGCCCGCTCGCCTTCGAGTTGGCGCTGGGCCTGCGCCAGGCGTTCTACCTCCGCTGTGTGCGAAGCCTGCTCGGCGGCGAGGCGCGCTCGCTCCGCCGTCAAGGCGGCGCGCTCCTGGGCCAGGCGCGCCTCGCCGCCTTCACACTCGTGCCGGAGGGCGATCAGACGCGCCTGCTCCTCCTCAACCGCCCGGCGGGCATCGGCGAGCCGCCGCTGTTCGGAGAGGACGAGACCGGACTGCGCCGTGTCGGCCTCGCGCATCTGTGCCCGCGCGGCTTCCAGTTCCTGCCGGGCTGCGAAGATTCGTGCGTCCTCGGTTTCCAGCGACTTGCGGTCGCGGTCCAGCACGGTTTCGGCCGCGTCCAGTTTGGCCTGGAGGTCCGCCAGTTGCGTGCGCTCCACGGTCAGGTGCTCGCGGGCCTCGGTCAGCCGAAGGCCTCCTGTGGTGAGTTCCGCCTGGAGGGCCGCGACGCGCGCGGCGTCGGTGGTGAGCGTCTGCCGCGCCTGCGTGAGCTGTTCTGCCTCGCTCCGCAGCGCGCGCTGGGCGTCGGCCAGGCGCTCGTGCTCCGCGGCGAGGCGCGCCCGCTCCGACGACAGGGCAGCGCGCTCCTGGGCCAGGTGCGCTTCACGCCCTTCCCAGTCTTGCCGGAGGGCGATCAGACGCGCCTGCTCCTCCTCGACCGCCCCGCGCGCCTCGGTCAGCCGAGCGCCTTCCGCGGTGAGTTCCGCTTGGAGGGCCGCGACGCGCGCGGCGTCCGCGTGGAGGGCCTGCCGCGCCTGTGTGAGTTGCTCTGCCTCGCTCCGCAGCGCGCGCTGGGCCTCGGCCAGGCGCTCGTGCTCGGCGGCAAGCACCGCCCCGGCGTCGGCCAGTCGCCGGGATTCTGCCGGAAGCAGCCCTGCTTCGTCCGTCAGCGGGGGGCGTTCAACCCCGAGGTCTTGTTCCCGCAATGTCTCTGCGAGCCGGACCGCCTCGATCTCGAGTCCCGCGCGCAATCTGACCGGATTGTGCACCGGGGTCTCGGCGCGCGCCGCGGACCAGTCAGGCGCTCGCGCCGTAATCCCACGCGCAGTGATCCCATGCTCGACGGCCATGGCCGCCTGTGACGCAAAGACGCGTAGGATCTCCTGCTCCGTTACCGACGAGATGTGCGGTGTATCGTAGTAATACGCCAGCACGCCGATCGTCCGGCCCGCGCGAGTGAGCGGCCAAGAGCAAATCGACCGCATCCCCTCCCGCTGGACCCGCCGACGGACGGCGTACCTGATGGGCAGCTCGCAGACATCAGGTAGGAGCCACGGCGCCGGGGCGCGCTTGTGGCCGCCCCTCGGCAGATCCATACAGGCGAGCTCCGGATGGCGCACCAAATGAATCCACGGGTTTTCGCCCTCCGGGGTGATCAGTTCGCGGACGTACCCCTCCGACAGGTGGTAATACCAGGGGCAGGTCACGACGCCGTTCGTCGAACGAAAGAACACCGCGGCGTGGTCTGCCCCGGTCAAACTGACGAGAGCAGATCCCGCCGCCGCGGCCGCGGACTCTGCCGAGGTGGCGCGCGCGAGCGCCTCGCTGGCCGCGACGAGGCGCGCTCTCATCTTCACGTACCGCTCCACGTCAGCGGCCGCCATGCTTGTCATCGTTTCGGTTCCGAGCTGCGCGTCTGCCGGCATACGTCCTCTCGGGTCCCGGAGACATGCGTATCGCGGGCCCCGCACCGGAGCGCGGCAGTGTCCGCCTGCGGCCGTTGCCCTCCTCGTTTGGTGATGCCCCCCCGGCGGACCTCTCAGACTCGGGAACGGCGCTTGCCCGTGGGGTTCTTTACCGAGGAAGCCGATGGCTGGGCTCATCGGTGGGGGCCGACGCCGGATATGGCGGCGTCCCGTAAACACTCCAACTGGCTATTCATTTCGGCGCGAGGTGTTTGGTCCGGAGACATCCAGGACTTGGGCATACGGTTTCCCGTGCGTGCCCGCATCTCGATTGCTGCTTCATTTGACAGTGCGTCAGATGATTTGTGATTTCTGCCGACAACCCATTACCGGCGACCCGCCGAGCCAACTGATGCTCTGTAGGGATGGCGACCGCCGGCTGCTTCGATTCGATCACATGCGCTGTATGATCGGGTTTGTCATCGCCCATTCGGACATTACCAAACCGAGGAAAGACGCCATGCTCACGCTGTTGAGGACGGATGTGCTAGAGGGTCACCGGGGAGCGTAAGCGGGCGCATTGGCGGGCGGCCGAGTTCCCGGACGGGCAAGGATGAGCGCTTAACCCGCCGAACATTGTCTTCGAAGACGAGAGTAGCCATTGCGTCGGGGTGCGCGGTGGTTCTAAAGCGTCGCGTGACGCGCCAAGCGGCCGGCGGTTCAATGAGATCGGACAGGCATGACGGCGCGACCGAGGGTCCCGTGAAGCCATTTTCTACCGTCATCACTATTCTTGTGCTCGCGCTGATCCTGCAAACCGCCTACATTCCCGAGTATTGTCACAGCCAATCGCGCGGCGGTACGCAAAGCCTCGTCAACATCGATCAATCGCTGACGCGCGATTACTGCTTTGCGAGTCAGGTGCGTGACCACAATGCGCCGGTGTCACAGTGGATCGACACACTCAACTATGATCTCGTCGCAGTAGGTGACCTTCTCGGCGGCTTGTTCAGTCAAATTGGGGGCGCTCAGCAGCCGCACAAGTAGCTACGCGAGAGGGTTTGGCCTGCGCGGGCCGAATGGCCGGCGTATATATACGCGGCACCCGACGTAGGCTCTACCCGGACACGATGATCCGTCGCCTGTAGATGGTCGCCTGGGCGGCGGGGAGCGAGTGGCGAACCCGGCCGGAGAACGAGGCCGGGTTCTTGTTTTTGTACACGGGGCCGAAACGGTGGGTTGACCGGAGCAGCGGGCGAGGAGAGACGTTCCAATCGCGAGGACCGCGCCGGGCGCTCGATAGCAAGAAGGGGCGGGACGGAGCGGCGGAGGCAGAGATGGGGACCGTTTCGACGAGGATCAAGCCGTACTGGTACGATGGCGCGTGGGTGTTCGACGATTTTCAGAGAGGACTTCGCGCGAAACCCTTTATTACGCGGGCGCCGGCAATCGTCGATCACGTGCTTCGACGCGCGGGGTTGCAGCCGCGCCAGCCATTCACGGTGACCTTCGGAGATCACGAGTTTCCCGCGCTCGGGTACCAGTTTGTCCTGGAGTGGGTGCGTGAGGACGCCGAGGGCCACTGGTATCGGTGGGGAGGCATGGACGGGCTGTGCCCGGCACTCGTCCGTTATTTCGAGGCGCCGCCCAAGCGCATCTACTGCGAGGTAACCGTTCGCAGAACTCCGTTCTCCGTGTTTCATGCGGATCGGGTTGGGGCCCACATGGGTGACGTTGAAGCCGGACGCACACGATTTTCGCCCCGATCCGGGCGAGGTTGAGCGCCAGCGTACTCCGTCGCGCTCAGCCCGATCGTGGGTCCAGCCGACACCTCGTCGTGTGCACGACGGTGATCGAAAAAGGGTAGTACCAAATAGAGAAGACCCTCTCGGTTCCGCGTGAGCGGGTCTTCTTGTCCTTCCGCCTCGAATTTCGGCCCCGGCTTAACGGGCGCCGCGTGCTTCCCTCGGCTGAGACACAGAACGCGCGGCCCAGCGCTTCGCGGCTGCGCGGATCCCGACGGCCCCCGCGATCACCATGGCCAGCGCCACCGCGGCGCCGGCGACGATGCCGACCTCCAGCGAGCCGCTGCCGCCGTCGGGCGAAATATGAAACAGTGTCTCAATCCAATCCATCCCTGTCCCTCCCTGTGTGGTCCGCTGTCGTCCGCCTGCGATAGTAGCGACATTATCAACACGCCGGCCGTTTTCCTTCAGCCCGGCGGGATCGCCGGCCGTCCGGGTGGAGAATGGAAATTTCGGACCGGCACCAAATGACTATCTATGGCCACCCCCTCCGGTTTTTCGCCGAAGTTCGACGCCCTCAAATGGCGCTGCATCGGTCCCACGCGCGCCGGCCGCGTCGTTGCGGTCGCCGGCGACCCCGGCGACCGCAACGTCTTCTATTTCGGCGCCTGCGCCGGCGGCGTCTGGAAGACGACCGATGCCGGCGTGTACTGGCGCTGCGTGACGGACGGCTATCTCAGCTCCGCGTCGATCGGCGGGCTCGCCGTCGCGCCCTCGGACCCCAACGTCATCTACGCCGGCACGGGCGAAACCTCGATCCGGCTCGATGTGTCCTACGGCGACGGCGTGTACAAGTCAACCGATGCCGGCCGCACCTGGGGGCACCTCGGCCTGCGCGAGACCCGGTTCATCAAGCGCATCCGCATCCACCCGCACGATCCCGATCGCGTCTACGTGGCTGCCCTCGGCGATATCTTCGGCCCCAACGAAGAACGCGGCGTCTTTCGCTCCGAGGACGGCGGGACGACCTGGCGCAAGATGCTGTACCGGGACGCGGATTCGGGCTGTCTCGATTTGGCCATCGACCCGAACAATCCGCGCATTCTCTTCGCGACGTTCTGGCAGACGCGCCGGAGCTTCTGGAACCTGTCGAGCGGCGGGCCGGGCAGCGGCGTCTTCCGTTCCACCGACGGCGGGGAATCCTGGACGGACATCACACGGTACCCCGGGCTGCCGGCAGGTGTTCTCGGCAAGATGGGCATCGCGGCGTCGCCGGCCCGCGCCGGACGCGTCTGGCTGCTCGCGGAGGCCGAAGAGGAGAAGACGGGACTCTACCGGTCGGACGACTACGGTGAGACGTGGACGCTCGTGTCGTCCAATCGCGACCTCATGCACCGGCCCTGGTACTATGCGCACGTCATCGCCGATCCGCGTCACGGCGAGACGGTCTACGTCGCGAACTTGGCGCTATGGAAGTCGACCGACGGCGGGAGAGGATTCACGGAGATCCAAACGCCGCACGGCGACAACCACGACCTCTGGATCGACCCCGACGATCCGAAGCGGATGATCGAGGGCAACGACGGCGGCGCCTGCGTCAGCACGAACGGCGGAGAGACCTGGTCGTCGGTGTACAACCAGCCGACCGCGCAGATCTACCGGCTCGATATCGACAACCAGTATCCTTATCGCGTCTACGGCACGCAGCAGGACAACAGCTCTATCTCGGTCCCGAGCGCCGCCGTGTGGGGGGCGATCACCCTCGCCGACTGCACCTATCCCGGCACCGGGGAGAGCGGGTTCATCGCCGTCAAGCCGGACGATCCGAACATCGTCTACGTCGGCGCGGTTGGCTCGAGCCCTGGCGGCGCCGGGGCGCTGCAGCGATACGATCACAACACGAGGCAGATCCAGCTGGTCAACGTCTGGCCGGAGGAATCGACCGGCGTCGCTCCCACGGACACGCGCTACCGCTTCGCCTGGACGTTTCCGATCGTCTTCTCGCCGCACGACAGCCGCACGCTTTACGCGGGCGGCAACCATGTGTTCCGCACCCGCGACGAGGGTATGAGCTGGGAGGAGATCTCGCCGGACCTCAGCCTGAACGACAAGAGCCGGCAAGGCCATTCCGGCGGCCTCACCCGCGACGGCGCCGGGGCGGAGGTGCACGCGACGTGTGCGTGCGTCACGCCGTCACCCCACCGGCCGGACGAGATCTGGGCATCCACCGACGACGGGCTCGTGCACGCGACGCGCGACGGCGGCAAGACCTGGCAGAACGTCACGCCGCGCGGCATGCCGGAGCTCGCCTACGTCGGGTGCGTCGAGATCTCGCCGCAGGATGCGGACACAGTCTACGTCGCCGCGACGCGCTACAAGCTCGCGGACTACCGGCCGTACCTCTTCCGTAGCAGCGACGGCGGCCGGCGCTTCGAGTCGATCAACGGCGACTTTCCGGAGGGCGAGATCACCCGCGTCGTGCGGGCGGACCCGGTGCGCAAGGGCCTCCTGTTCGCGGGCACCGAGACCGGCCTCTACTTCAGCCTGAACGACGGGCGCAACTGGACGCGCGTGGGCGGCGGTCTGCCCGTTGTGCCGATCTACGACCTCAAGATCAAAGGGGAAGACCTGGTGGCCGGCACGCACGGCCGCTCCTTCTGGATCCTGGACGACATCACACCCCTTCGTAGTATGACGGACGGCCGGGCGGGCGCGCGCCTGTTTGAGCCACGCACGACGGTTCGCACGAAGCTCCACTTCGGCGCGCAGCGCAGCCTGAAGCAGGCCGGCACGGCGTTTTCCGTGTGCATGGGCATCGGCGGCGGCATCCGGACGTTCCGCAAGCCCGACGGGACCACCGGACGCGAATATCTCGACGTCGGCGAGAACCCGCCGAACGGCGCGATCATCTATTATTGGCTCGACGACGGCGCGTCCGGCCCGGTGACCCTCACGTTCCGCGACGCGTCGGGCGCTGCGATCGCGTCCTTCCGCAGCGACGACAGCGCGCTCGCCGCCGCCAAGCGTCCTTCGGTCCGGTCCGGACTCAACCGGTTCGTATGGGACCTTAAGTACCCCGGGCCGGAACAGATCGATCAGAGTCTCGCTCCGCGGCGGAACCCGCAGCTGTCGGAGCCTTCTGAGCCGACGGCCGGCCCCACGGTGGTTCCCGGCCGGTACCGCGTGGAACTGGCGATCGGGTCGAACGCGACGGCCGCCGAGTTCTCAGTCGTAAAGGATCCGCGCCTGTCGACCACGCCCGAGGCTTACCGGGCGCAATTCGGCCTGCTGGGCGAGCTCACGGCCGCGCTCGGCAAGGTGAACGCCATCGTCAACCGCATCCGCCGCGAGAAACGGCGGCTGGCGACGCTGACGGGCGGGTCTGCCTCCGCCGCGAGCGACCTGGGCGCGCGAGTGCGGGCCGTGACCGATCAACTCTCGGCGGTCGAGGGCGTGCTCGTAGACGTCCACCGAGAGACCGACCGCGATACGCTGCGCCATCCTGCCGGCCTCAACGACACCCTCGTGGACTGCCTCAACACCGTCTCGCTCGCCGATGCCGCGCCGACGAAGCAGGCGGCGGCCGTGTCCAAGGCAATCATGGCACGCGTGGATGTCGAGATCGACAAAGCGGAGCGGCTCATCGAGAACGAGGTCGCCGCGGTCAGCCGCTTGGCGCTTGCGCAGGCGGTCGAGGCTTCAGGCGGCTGAGGGTGGACTGGCGAGGCTCTCCAGCCTCCCGGTGAGGCGCGGCTCTTCGGCGGTGAAGTCGACCCGCATCGTGCCGTGACTTGTCGCAGTGTCATACGGCATGTTCGGGCGGAAGACGTGGCCGACGGTGTCCTGGTTTCGCATCTTGACCCCGAAGTTAGGTTTAAGGTTTAGAATAAAGCCGGCAAACGGACAAATCCGAGAGAGAGACGGGAAGATGTCCCACGCGGCCATGACGGTAACGCAGCTCGCGGAGCAATTCGTGGGCGCCGTTCCCCACTTTGGCCCCGTCGGCCGCCGCGTCGCGGTCGCGCTCTACCGCGAACTGGCGAAGGGCCGGCCGGTGCCGCTTGCGCGGCTCGCGACACTGCTCGACCTGCCGCAGACGGCGATTGCCGGCGTCTTGGCCGGCCGCACGGTATTGTTCGACGGCGACGGCGCCGTGATGGGGTTCGGCGGCCTCACCGTGGCCGAGATGCCTCCGCATCACTTTCGGGTGGACGGCCGGACGCTCTACACTTGGTGCGCGTGGGATAGTCTGTTCATCCCCCGGATCCTTGGCCGGACGATCGAGGTGGCGTCGCGAGATCCGGTCACACGGCGCCCGATCGTACTTACCGTGGCGCCCGACCGCGTCCAAGAGGTCGACCCCGCCGACGCGGTCGTGTCCTTCCTCGTGCCGGAGCGGGCGCTCGATCGCAACGTGATCGCGAACTTCTGCCATTTCGTGCACTTCTTCGGTTCGGAGGAGACCGGGCGGACTTGGACCGCCGGCCATCCCGGGACGTTCCTTCTGTCGCTTGAGGACGCCTTTGCCCTCGGGCGGTTGACGAATGCACGCAACTTTGGTGACGCGCTCGTCGGCGAATCCGCACGATGAATCCGGCGAGGGGACGGGCGCTGACCATCGGTCGTCTCGGCGCGCGCGTCGCCCGCCGGTGCTGAAGCGAGGGACGGACGCACTATGGCGAGGTCGGTAACGGTCTTCAACCAGCCGGGTTGAATCTTCTGCCGGAAGGTCGAGGAGTTCCTCGCCGGGCATGGGATTCCGTACCAAACGAAAAATGTCGCCGAGGATCCGGCGGCGATGGCGGCATTGGAACGGCTGGGCGTCGCGACGACGCCGGTCACTGTCATCGACGGCGAGGTCGTAGTTGGCTTCGACCGCAACCGACTGACGGCGCTGCTGGGCCTCACGACACACGGAGGCGGGATGAAGAGCGGCGAGTAGGGGCGGTCGGGACAGACGGCGGCTAGACCATCCGGCGTCCGGCCGCCGTCGTCGTTTGAGAGGCCGGCGCCCACCATGTTGCATGTGCGCGGGCCGCCCGGCGCGAAGTACCGGCACCACGCCGGAATCGCGGGCAGGTCGAAGACGAGGTGATCGATGCGCGAACCCATGACGGGGGCGTCCATTCCGGTCGGCGCCGTGACACAGGGGAGGCCGGAGTTTCTGGCCACCAGGCACCTGGTGAGCTCCAGTCACTACCTTGCCACGATGGCCGGGCAGCGCATCTTCGCGCTCGGCGGCAACGCCGCCGACGCGGGGGTCGCCGCCGGGATCGCCCTCAACGTTCTGGAACGCCACCTGACGGACTTCGGCGGGGTCGCGCCGGTCATGTTTTTCCGTCCGGGGATGCCGCGGCCGGAGACAGTCGCCGGCGTCGGCTGCTGGCCGCGCCGCGTGACGCTCGAGCGGCACCGCGCCCGCTACGGAGACGAGATGCCGATCGGCGCGTCGCGCTACGTGACGCCGGCCGCCCCTGACGCCTGGCTGACGGCGCTGGCGCGCTACGGCCGCCTCACGCTTCGCGACGTGCTCGGGCCGGCGTGCGAACTCTGCGAAGGATTCCCCGTGTACCGGCGTCTCGCCCGCACGATCGCGGCGCTGGAACCGCAGCTGCGTGAATGGCCGTCGAGCGCCAGGGTCTTTCTTCCCGAGGGCCGTCCTCTTGCGACGGGCGAACTGCTCGTGCAGCGCGAGCTCGGCGACCTGTTCCGGCGGCTGATCGCCGTGGAAGAGGGCGCGCGGTCCCGCGGGCGGGCGGCGGCGATCATGGCGGCCCGCGACGAGGTCTACCACGGTGAGATCGCGCGCGCCCTCGCCGCGCACGCAAGACGCACCGGCAGCGAGCTCGACGCGGAGGATCTCGCCGCGTATCGCGTGGAGATCGGACCCTCGGTCTCGTCCCGGTACCGGGATGTAGAGGTGCACGCCTGCGGGCCCTGGTGTCAGGGGCCGCTGCTCCCGATGGTCCTGAACCTGCTGCAGAAAGAAGACCTCGAGCGGTTGGGGCAGGGGACCGCTGTGCATCTGCACTATTTGATCGAGGCGATCAAGGTCGCGGCCGCGGACCGGGAGGCCTTCATCGGTGATCCGGCTCAGGCGGACGTGCCCATCAAGGGTTTGCTCGATCCCGAGTATGCGGACGAGCGGAGACGCCTGATCGATCCCGCCCGCGCCTGGCCCAAGCTGCCGCCGCCAGGGAATCCGTGGCGGTACGAGGGGCGGTCGGGTCCCGCGGGCTACGTGCCGGAGCCGGTCGCAGGCGCGGCGCATCCCGATACGGCGTTCGTCTGCGCGATGGACGCGGAGGGGAACGCGTTCTGCGCCACGCCCTCGGATCCCGGCATGAGCGCGCCGCTGGTGGACGGCCTCGGGATCATTATCTCGACGCGCGGCGCGCAGTTGTGGACGGCGCCGGGGCATCCCTCGGCGATCGCGCCCGGGAAGCGCCCGCGCCTTACGCCGAACCCGGCGATGCTGCTCTCGGACGGCGAGGCGGTGATGGGCTTCGGTTGTCCAGGCGGGGACGCGCAGGTGCAGGCGATGGTCCAGGTCGTTTCCAACCTGCTCGACTTCGGAATGAACGTGCAGGCGGCGATCGAGGCGCCTCGTGTGGTCTCGGCCAGCTTCCCGTCGTCGTTCCACCCGCACCCCTACGAGCCCGGGGTGGTGCGAATCGAGGGCCGCGTGCCCGAGGCCGTCCGCGACCGGCTGGCCAAGCTTGGGCACACCGTTGAGGCGCTGCCGGACATGGCGCCGCTCGTGGCGGCGGTTTGCGCGATCCGGCGCCGCGAGGGCGGCGTGCTCGAAGGCGGAGCCGATCCCCGCCGGGACAGCTACGCCGCCGGCTGGTGAGGACCCAAAGACTCATGTGAAGACCGAGGGGGTGTCGAAGTGACCGGAAGGTGGACGAAGATCGGCGCGTTTTGCGCCGGCACGGCGCTCGTGCTTGCCGTTGCGTCGGGCGCCGTGACCCAAGCGCAGTCCTCCCGTACTCTCGTGGTGGCGCAGAGCGCCGACATGGAAAGCGGCGACCCGGCCAAGAACACCGGGCTCGCGACGGTCGCGGTCCTGGTCAACATCTACGACACCCTGGTGCGCCGGGACGCCGATCTGAACCTCAAGCCCGGCCTGGCGCTCTCGTGGCGCGCGGTCGATCCCACCACGTGGGAGTTCAGGCTCCGCAAGGGCGTGAAGTTTCAAAACGGCGAGCCGTTCAACGCCGACGCGGTGAAGTTTTCTTTTGACCGCATGCTCGACCCCAAGACGCACTGGCCGGGCGCCGGCGCGCTGCGGCTGATCAAGTCCGTCAACGTGGTCAGCGACGATACGGTCCGCATCGTCACCTCGGAGCCCTGGCCGTTGATGCCTCGCTTCCTGGGCTACTACGGGATGATCGTGCCGCCGGGCTATCTCAAGCAAAACGGCGACGACGCGCTGGTGCGCCACCCCGTCGGCACCGGACCGTACAAGTTCGTCCGGTGGGTGAAGGACGACCGCGTCGAACTCGAGGCCAATCCGGACTACTGGGGCGGCCGGCCGAAGATCGGTCACGTCGTCTTTCGCGTCATCCCGACCGACGCGCCGCGGGTCGCCGAGCTGCTCGCCGGGTCGATCCAGGTCGCGCCGCTGCTGCCGCCGAACCTGTTCAGCCCGGTCCAGATCTCATCGAAAACCAAGCTCGTGGTCGGTAAGAGCCTGAGCGTTTTCTTCGTCATCTACAACCTCGTGGGCATCACGAAGGATAAACCGCTGGCCGATCCGCGGGTCCGGCAGGCGCTCGACTACGCGATCGACCGGCAGGCGATCCTGAAGAGCGTGATGCACAGCGTGGGCGCGCCGGTGGCGACGTTCTGCACGGACGTCATGGAGGCGTGCGACGCGTCGATCCCGTCGTTCACCTACGATCCCAACAAGGCGCGGGCGCTGCTGCGCGAGGCGGGTTACGCGAACGGCTTCGACTTCAGCATCAGCGGGACGAGCGGCACCTACCCGGGCGACCGCGACATCGAGCAGGCCCTGGTGGATCAGCTCAACAAGGTCGGCGTGCGGGCGCACCTCGACGTCACGGAAGTCGGCGTCCAGCTGCGCAACGTGATGGCCCGCAAGCTTCCGGAGGACGGCTGGTTCACGCGGTTCACCGATTTCTTCGGGATCAGCACGATCATCCCACTGCGCGCGTTCTACTCGCCCGGCGAATGGTCCCAGTGGCGGCCGGGATACGAGCCGTTCAACCAGCTCGTCGAGGCGGCGCAGGCCGCGCCGAACGAGGCGAAACTGCGCGAAATCTCCAAGCGGCTCCAGCTGATGTACAAGGATCAGGCGCCCGCCATTACGCTCTTCGGCGCGCCCAACGCCAACGGTGAGTCGCGCGACCTCAACTGGACGCCGCGGCCCGATCTTGAGCTGCCGATGTTCGACGCATCGTGGACTCAGTGATCGTCCGCCGCGGCTGACATCGCCGCGCCCAGACCGCCCGGCCCGTGAGTCGGTACCTGCTCCGCCGGTTGGCGCTGTCGTTGACCGCCATGTTCGGCGTGGTCACGATCGTGTTCGTGTTGCTGCATGTCAGCGGGGATCCGGCCACGCTGCTCGTGACGCAGGACGCGACGAAGGAAGACATGCAGCGGATCCGGCAGGCCTACGGCCTCGACCAGCCCCTTTGGGTGCAGTACGGGCGCTTCATCGCACGGGTCGGCCGCGGCGACCTCGGCTTCTCCTACCGTCAGGGCGTTCCGGTCACCGAACTGATCGGCGATCACCTTGCGGCGACGTTTGAGCTGGCGCTGGCGTCGCTCGCGGTCGCCGTGGTGCTGGGCGTGGCGCTCGGTATGGCGGCCGCGGTGCGGCGGGGGTCCGGCGTCGACACCGCGGCGATGACGTTTGCGCTGCTCGGGACCAGCATGCCGAGCTTCTGGCTCGGCCTCCTGCTCATCATCGCCTTCGGCGTGAAGCTGGGGTGGCTGCCCGTCTCCGGCTACGGCGGCGCGGACCATCTCGTCATGCCCGCGTTCGTGCTCGGCGGCTTCTACGCCGCGCAGGTCAGCCGGCTCACACGTACCAGCCTGCTGGAGGTCCTCGCGCAGGACTACGTCAGGACGGGATGGGCGAAAGGGCTGCGCGGACGGGCCGTGCTGTTCAAGCACGCGCTGCGCAACGCCGCGCTGCCCGTGCTGACGGTGCTGGGGTTGAGCTTCGGACAGATGCTGGGCGGCGCCATCATCGTCGAGTCCATCTTCGCCTGGCCCGGCATGGGGCGGCTCGCGGTGCAGGCCGTGTTGGGCCGTGACTTCCCGGTGGTGCAGGGAGCCACGATCGTCGGCGCGGCGGTGTTTCTGGCCGTCAATCTCATTGTGGACTTGGTCTATGGCTGGGTCGACCCTCGTCTTCGAAGCGCCGTCCAGTCCGCGTAGGCGCGGCCCGCGCTCGCCGCTGCGCCGCCTCCTCCGCAGCCCTTCGGGCGCGGTCGGCGCGGCGCTGCTCGCGGTGCTGGTGGCAGCCGGTTTCGGCGCCTCGTTCGTGCCGCCGTATGATCCAGACGCCCAGAACCTCAGTTTCACCGTCCACCCGCCGTCGCTCGCCGCGGCCGGCGGCGGCGTTCACCTGCTCGGGACGGATCAGCTGGGCCGCGATGTCTTCAGCCGGCTGCTGGTCGGTCTCCGGATCTCGCTCCTCGTCGCGCTCGCCGTCGTCCCGCTGTCGATGTTCGTCGGGATGACGGTCGGGATGGTGACCGGCTACCGGGGCGGCTGGCTCGACATCGCGCTCATGCGCCTCGTCGACGCGCAGCTGTCCATTCCCACGCTGTTGCTTGCGGTGGCCGTCGTCGCCGTGCTGGGGACCGGCCTCGTGCAGATCGTCGCGGTGCTGGCGATCGCCGGGTGGCCGAGCTACGCGCGGGTGGTCCGCGCGGAGGTGCTGGCGCTGCGCGAGCGCGAGTTCGCGGCGGCCGCCCGGGCGGTGGGCGCGTCCGACGGGCGGATCCTCGTGCAGCACGTGCTGCCCAACGTGCTCCCCACGCTGTTGGTGCTCGGCACGCTGCACTTGCCGGTCGTGATCATCTTCGAAGCGGCCCTCAGCTTCCTCGGACTCGGGATCCAGCCGCCGACGCCGAGCCTCGGCCAGATGATCGGCCAGGCGCAGGACCTCGTCTGGCAGGCGTGGTGGATGCCGACGATTCCGGGCGTCGCGATCACGCTCGTGGTACTGGCTTTCAACCTTCTCGGCGACCGCCTGCGCGACGTTCTGGATCCCCGCCTGCGCGGGCTCGGTCCGGTCTAGACGATCGTCTTCACAATTCGCGGAACTTTCGAACTTCCACCCGGCGATGTTCGTATCCGAACACGGCATCTCTGTGCCCGTCCGCGGGGAGAACTGGGGGACTCGGCCATGCGAGTTGACGCGCGAATGCAAATGCTCGCCGCCGCCGTCGCGGCGGCGGTGACCGTCGGGCTCACGTCCGCGGCCGCGGCTCAGACGGCGGCGCCCTACATCAAAGTGGTCGTCGACGGCTCGCCGATCTATCTCGACTCGCCGCCCATGCTGCTCAACGGGCGCGTGCTCGTACCGTTGCGGGGCGTGTTCGAACGCCTCGGCGCCACGGTGGTCTGGGATCCTCGCGCGCAGGCGGTGCTGGCGCAGCGCGGCGCGACGTCGATCGCGCTGACGATCGGGTCGTCTCAGGCGGCCGTGAACGGCCAGGCGCAGCCGATTGACACGCCGGCGCTGCTCGTTGCAGGCCACACGATGGTGCCGCTCCGCTTCATCAGCCAGGCGCTCGGCGCGGCGGTCGGTTGGGACGCGGCCACCTATACCGTGCAGATCGACAGTCAGACGGCGGGAGCTCCGCCTTCGGGCGCGCCGCCGATGACCGCTCCTCCCGCGGGCGCGGCGCCCGCCGGCGTGCCGCCGTCCGCGCCGCAGCCCGCGGCCCAAACGATTGCCGGTACCATTACACAACTGAACGCGGCCGCGTACCCGGCGCAGATCACCGTCCAGGTGCCGAACGGGACCGTGTATACGTTCCGCATCGTGTCGGGGACGACCATTACCCGCGTCACCGGGACCGGTTCGAACGCGCCGATTCCGCTCAGCGACCTGCGGGCGGGCGACGGGGTGGCCGTCACGGCCGACCCCTCCGGAACGGCGCAGAGCATTCAGGCGCTCAACTACGCGCCGGTGCAGGCGCCGCCGCCGGCAGCCACGCCGGGCGCCGGCCAGCCCGTCGCCGGCATCGTAACGCAGGTGAACGCGTCGTCGTATCCGGGGCAGCTGAGCGTACAGACTGCGACCGGGACCGAGGTCGCATACCGGATCGTCTCGGGTACGGTGATTACACGCACGAATACGACCACCGGTTACGGCGGCCCCGCGCCGCTGACCTCGATCGAACCCGGCGATGCGGTTACGGTCTTGGCGGACCCGAGCGGCACGGCGCAAAGCATTCAGGTCTCGTTTGCGGAGGTGACGGGGGTCGTCGCCGCGGCCGGCAACAATCAGATCGCGCTGCAGGACGGACAGACGTTCCTGCTTGGCCCGGGCGCGCAGGTCACGCAGGGCGGCCAGCCAGTCCCGCTCGCGGCGCTGCAGCCCGGCACCGCGGTCACCCTTCGCGTGAATCCCGCGACGGGCCAGGTCTCCCGAGTTCTTCTGCGGCAGGCCTCCGCGCCGGGGACTGTGCCGACGGCGTCCGGGGCGCCGGCCGTCTCGGTGACGCCGGCCGGCCGGCGGCTCGCCGCCGGAGATGTCATGACGGTCACCGCGACGGGGCCGCCGCACGGGACGGCGACCTTCTCGATCACCGGATTGCGGAGCGGTCTTCCCATGATCGAGACGTCGAATCAACCCGGGCTGTACGTCGGGAACTATGCCGTCCAGCCGGGGGACGCAGCGGTCAATGCGAACGTCACCGTTAGTATCACGGCGCCGAACGGCCAGCTGCTCACGGCGGCCGCACCGGCGCCGGTCTCAATCGCCGCCGCGCCCGCGGGTTCGCCCCCGGCCTACGGGCCCGCTCCGGTGATTACCAGCCCGGCGCCCGGCAAGAGCGTCTCGATGCCGCTTACGGTGACTGGAGTCGCGCCGGCGGGATCGCTGGTCAGGGTCACCGCCGACTACAGCAAGGACGTCATCGGTTTCAACTGGCACGGCTCGCTCGGCACGCAAACCGTGAAGGCCGATCCCGCCGGCAACTGGTCGGCCACGTTCACGCAGAAGCCGCCGGTCGGCGGCCCAAGCGTCAAGATCATCGCGGTTGTGGTTGATCAGACGGGCGCCGCGCTGTCGGTGCCGGCCATCGTGAGTACGACGTTGCAGTGAACGCGGCCGCGAAGACCCGCGGCTAACTTGACGGCCCGCCCGGCGAGCGCCGGGCGGGCCGATGCGGACAGACGAACTGAACATCAACGAGTGCCCGTCTCCCGTCCCGCCCGACGCACGGATTCGTCCCGATCACGTGGCCGCGACCCTCTTTTCGCGCGCGAAGTCGGCGTCACCTTACCGGGACGCTTCACGGCGGTCCGTGTACTTCCGCACGAGATAGCCCAGGATCAGAAGATTGACCGGAATGGCGACGAACTGGAGCGGCCGCGGGTGATGGACGGCGTTCCAAATTGAAAACGGCAGGAACGCCGCGGTCTCGGCGATCACGAGCAGCTCGCCCCAGGCCGCCTCGATCCAGACGCCGATGGTTTCCGCGGCGAAGAGGCCTCCCCAGAATATGAGGGCGACCCCAAGGCCGGCGGCTTGGTTGGACGACAGGTACGGCACGTGGGCGGCGAGCCAGCGGACGAACGTGCCGCGCGGTCCGTGGTGCTCACCGTAGGTCATCCGCCCGCGAAACATCACCTCCACGGGATTCTCGCCTGGGTGTCCCCGCAGCACGAACGCAAACCAGGCGCCGGCCCAGATGGCAAGCGTGCTAATGCCTTTTTCGACCGCGATGAGGACGACCGGCCACGGCCGGCCGAACCAGCGCGGGCCCGCGGACTCGCCCGCGCGCTCAGAGGCGAGGCGGGCGGAGCCGCTATGGGCGGTGCGTTCCGCGGCTATCGCACGCAGCCTTCAACCGTCTTTTCCGTCCGATCCTCCACGACGTCGTCCTCCTTCACGGCGGTTCGGCTCCCTGTCCTTCGATGATACCCTCCGGGAGTCCGTCTCTCCGGACAAGAAGTGCCGTCCCATGTCCAACGACCGCGTCCCGCTTGCCGATTTCGAGCTCAGCCGGCATCCCGGCCGGTACCGCGTCACCGCGTTCGTCGACGGCAATCCGCCCGCCGACCTGCCGGTCCTCGCCGTCGCCGGGGAGCGGCCGGGACCGGTCTTCATCGCGGCGGCCGGCGTGCACGGCGACGAGTACGAAGGCCCGCGGGCGCTCTGGGAAGTCTGCGAGACGCTGCCGCCGCCATCGCTCTCCGGCGTGTTCGTGGCGATGCCGGTCTGCAATCCCTGGGCATACGCCGCGGCCTCGCGCACGACGCCCGCGCAGATCGACGGCGTGAACCTCGCCCGCGCGTTTCCGGGCGACCCCGGCGGCTCGCCGACGCGTCGCCTTGCCGCCGCCCTCCTGGCCTTTATTCTCCGCCTGAAGCCGGCCTTGTTCTTAGATCTGCACAGCGGGGGAGTGCGCTACCGGTTCCTCCCGGCGGTCGCGTACCGGCGCGGCCTCGGTGATGCGGATCGATCGCGCGCCGCGGTGCGGGCGTTCGGCGTCAAGAACTTGTGGGCCGGCCGCGACCACGTGGGGACGTTGAACGCCGAAACGGCCCGGCGCGGGATCACCACGGTCGGCAACGAGATGACCGGCGCCGGAGGATGCCTCGACGCGGATGTCGCCGCGGACCGCGAGGGAGCCCTCAACCTGATGCGGTGGCTCGGGATGCTGCGCGACCGGCCCGCGCCGGAGGTGCCGGGGCCGTTTTGGGAGACGAGCGAGGTGCCGGTCGGGCGTGGCGGGTACGTCGAAATGCGCCGCTCGATCGGCGAGCCGGTCTCGCCGGGCGACACGATCGGAGTCGTGCGCTCGACGTTCGGCGAGGTCGTGGCGGACGCGCGCGCTCCCTACGCCGGGGCGATCTGGGTCGCGCGCCACCTGAGGATGATAGAGGCGGGCGAGATGGCCGGCGCGGTTGCGCGCCCGTTCCAAGACGACGCGCCGGCCGCGCGCCCCTAGGAAAACGCCTCGTCGACGCTCCGTCTGAGCAGGCGGCCTAGCTCCGCGATCTCCGCGTCGGTGATCGTCAGGGGCGGCCCGACGAGGATCTGGTTCATGACCGTGCCCGGCAGCGATCCGCCGGCCGGGTAGACGAGCAGCCCGTTGCGCATCGCCGCTTCAACCACGGCGGCACCGGCCGGCGAGTCCGCCGTCAGGCCGTCCGCCGGCGCCGAGAATTCGACGCCCCACATGAGCCCGAGCCCTCGCACCTCGGCGACCCGCGGATGGCGCCGCAGCGGCTCGAGCTCGCGCTCGAGCACCGGTCCCTTGCGCTTTGCTTCGGCCACGAGGTTGTGCAGCCGCGTGTACTCGAGCACGGCGGCGGCGGCGGCGCAGGCCAGCGGATTGCCGGCGTACGTGTGGCCGTGGATGAATCGGCCCGAGACGCGCAGGATCTGATCGCCCACCCGGTCGCGCGCGACCACGGCGCCGACCGGCATGTAACCGGCGCCGAGTCCCTTCGCGCACACGATGAGATCCGGCACGACGCCCCAGTGGTCGATCGCGAAGTTGGCGCCGGTCCGGCCGAAGCCCGTCATCACCTCGTCGGCGATGAAGAGCACGCCGTGGCGGTCGCAGATCTCGCGGACGAGGGGGAAGTATTCCGGCGGCGGAACCACGGCCGCGTTGGCCGCACCCGACAGCGGCTCCGCGATGAACGCGGCGACGGTGTCGGCCCCCTCGCGCAGGATCGCGCGCTCGAGTTCGGTCGCGCACTCGATCGCGCACCGGCCGTACGCGAGGCCGTACGGGCAGCGGCGGCAGTGCACCTCCGGGATCTGCGGGAACGGCACCAGCAGCGGCTCGTAGGGGCCCCGGCGGGCGGCGAAGCCCGACAGCGACAGCGCGCCCAGGGTCGCGCCGTGATAGCTCGCGCGCTTGCTGATAATCTTGTACTTGGACGGCCGCCCCGCGTCGACCCAGTACTGCCGGACCATTTTGACCGCGGTCTCCGTCGCCTCGCTTCCGCCGGAGACGAAGAACACCCGCGAGAGTCCCGGCGGGGTGAATTCGACGACGAGATCCGCCGCGCGCTCCTGCGCCTCGGTCGTGAACTCCGAACCGTGCGCGAAGGTGATCTGTCGAAGCTGCCGTTCCATCGCCGCGAGAATCTCGGGAACGCCGTGGCCGAGGTTGACCGCGAGCGGCCCGGACGATCCGTCGAGATACCGGCGGCCCTGCGCGTCGTAGATGTAGAGGCCTTCGCCGCGCACGGCGTTGAGGTGCGGTGCGCCGCTGCGGTGGAGGACGTGGCTCGCGGTGCCCGAGGTTGCGTCCGTCATCGAGTCGCCGTGCACGGAAGACCTCCCCAACATGACGTGGTGCCCGCGTCCGCGGGGGGAATTCAAGGAGGTGGCGCGGCCTCCTGTGCGGCGCCGGCGCGCGCTCGGGCGGGTGAGGCATGAGGCCGCGAACGGCGCCGCGAACTGTCCACATGTGACGGCCGCGTGGGTGGAAGAGGTCAAAGCCGGGCTGGCGCGGGCGGGCGAGACTCCCGGCGTCTTCATCGCCGCGGAAGAGGCGGCGCGGCTGCTGGCGCTCGCGGACGCGGTGGAGATTGTCCGCGACGCCGTGCGGTGGGAAGCCGCCGGCCGTGTCCTGATCCCGGAGGCCCGGCGCGCGGCGCTGCGGTATGCGCCTGAGGGAAACGGCCTCCGCGTTTCCGCCGTGTCGAAGTGCTGCCTCGTTCCGGAACTCGATCTCGCGGCGTTCCGTTTTCTCGGCGCGGTCGGCGGCGGCGATCCCGTGCGATACCTGCATCTCGCCGGTCTGGCGCGCCGGGACCTCCTCGCCACGATCGACGAGCACCTGACGTATCTCGTCCGGATCGCGGCCCTCGCCCTCGTCGTCGCGGAGCACACGGTCCCGGCCGCGGCGCCGGTGGTGGGCGTGGTCGGGGCGGGCCGGCTCGCCCGGGCGGTGCTCGGTGCGTTTATCGAGTCCCGCCGGGCCGGCGAGATCGTGA
The DNA here is from genome assembly GCA_035691305.1 of bacterium. Lineage (NCBI taxonomy): Bacteria > bacterium. The sequence continues at coordinate 2,298 of DASSJF010000043.1, read as the reverse complement.
TCACGTCCCGGCGGCCGGCGTCGCGGGACCGGCTCGCGCGGGAACTGGCCGATCGGTTCCCGCGCGTGTCCGCTGTAGAGTCTGCGCGCGACGTTGCGGCGCGGGCCGACTTTCTTGTCACCGCGACCGACGCCGCGGCCCCGATCCTTTCGGCGGCGTGGATCAAGCCGGGAGCGACAGTATACGGTCTGGGGGACGCTGTGGAACTCGGCGGCGACCTTCTCGTCCGCCGCGAGCGCGGTACGGTGCGCCTCGTCGTTTCCAGTTGGCCCGAGTGCGCGCAGCGCGCGGATTTCCGGCGGCTGATCGCCGAGGGGCGCATCGGCAAGTCGGACGTCGACGCGGACCTGGCGGACGTGATCGCCGGACGGGCGCCCGCCCGCGTCGATCGGCGCGGCATCGTCTGCGTGCGGGCGCCGGGTAGCGTGGCACTCGACGCGCTCCTCGGCGCCTGGATCTGCGCACGCCGCGCGGCGGCCGTGTAGGCGCACCGCGGGATAGGGGGGCGGCGCGGGCATGCCGAAGCGAGACGCGGGGGCGGCGGACATGACCGACGGCGGCGGCGGTCCTTGGAGCGGCATCCTTACCTCGGACGAAGTGCAGGTATACGAGCGCCTCGGCTACTGGCGCACGGAGCGCGAACCCGGCGTCGCGCCCGCCCTCGTCCTCGTCGACCTCGAGAATAACTTCACCGGCGACCGCCCCGAACCGATCCTCGACAGCATCCGCCGCTACCGGTACAGCTGCGGTCCGCACGCGTGGGAGAGCCTGCCGCAGATCCGCCGCCTGCTCGACGCCGCGCGGGCGGCCGGTCTGCCGATCCTCTACACGCGCGGCGCGGAGGATCCGCCGGACGCAACCGCGGACGAGCGGCGCGACGGCCGCGAGATCGTCCATGTTGTCGCGCCCGCGCCGGGCGAGCGCGTCTTTGAGAAGCGCGCGGCGAGCGCCTTCTACGCCGGGGGACTGCTGCCGTATCTCGTGCACGCGCGCGTCGACACCCTCCTCGTCTGCGGTTGTACGACGAGCGGCTGCGTGCGCGCCACCGTCGTCGACGGCGTCTCGCACGGTTTTCGCACGGTCGTCGTCGCCGAGTGCGTCTTCGACCGCGCCGTGCTGCCTCACCGCGTCAACCTCTTTGACATGGCCGCCAAGTACGCGGCCGTCTGGTCCCTCGGACGCACCCTCGACTGGTTGCGCCTAACCGCCGATGCCGCCGCCTCCCGCCCTCCGGTCCCGTCCGCTGGGAGCGCCGCGGCGGCGACGGCAGATTCCTCGGGCTAGTGCCGCGCCGGGGGGCGCGGATGATCACTCGCTCCGGCGCAAAGGAGGCGTTATGAAGCGGATCGGCATCGAGCTCGACGGGGTGGCGGTGACCGCCGTCCTGTACGACGACCGGGCGCCCGTCACGGTCGGTGCGCTGTGGGAGAGCCTGCCGTTCGAAGACCGCGTCACGCACGCGAAATGGTCCGGCGACATGTTCCACACGAACACCGAGCTGCCGATCGACGTCGACTTCGCGCAGTTTCCGTTCGGCGTGGAGAATCCCGTCGGCTTTCAGGCGCCCGGCGACATCGTGTTCCTGCCGGCGATCCGGGAGCTGGCCATCGCGTACGGCGAAGCCCGGTTCCGGTGGGTCCTGGGTGCGATGATGGTCTCCGCGCTCGGCCGGATCGAAGGCGACCTCGGCGCGTTCGCCAAGAAGGCCGAGCGGCTGATGTGGGACGGCGCCAAGACGGTGACGCTGCGCCGGCTTGAGGAGACGGAGGAATGAGGCGGGTCGTGGTTGAGTTCGAGGACCACGCGTTCGAGGCGGTACTGCTCGACGAGCAGGCGCCGATCATCTGCAACAACATCTGGAACGCCCTGCCGCTTGAAGGTCCGGTCACCAACACGAAGTGGAGCGGCGACATGCTGCGGCTGTGGGTCCAGATCCCGGAGCCGCCGGAGCGCGAGAACATGTCGCAGCTCCAGAATCCGGGGGACATCATCTTCCTCCACAAGTGGAACGGTCTGCGCTTCGTGTACGGGCAGGCGTTGATGGGAGGGCCAAACGGCGCGCACCCCACGCCGCTCGTCGGCCGGATGCTCGGCGGCGTCCCGGAGCTGGCAGCGCTCGGCAAGAAGGTGGAGTGGGAAGGCGCCCGCACACTGCGGGTCCGGCGCGCCTGACCGTGCCCCCCGACCGATCTTCGCCGGCGGACGGCGCGCCGGCGCGAATCACCCGCCGCGGACTGCTGAGGCTCGGCGGCGCCGGAGCGGCGGTTGCGCTCGGCGGCGCGGCCGCGCGGCGGCCGG
>DASSJF010000042.1 GCA_035691305.1 bacterium | reverse complement strand
TGCGGCGCCGCGCCGCGCGGCGTCAGGCGGAACGCCTCCGCCAGCAGCTCGTACGACCGCACGCGCGCCCGATGGTCGTGCACAATCGTGAGGATCATCAGTTCGTCCAGCGCCAGGGCCTCGGCGATGCCGGCGAGGCGGTCGCGCACCCGTTCGGCTGAGCCGACGATGTACCGCGGCCATTCGCTCTGCTCCGGCGGCATCGGGTCCGGACCCGGACCCAACTGCGCCAGCGCGTCTTCCGGCGACGGGATGGGGCCAGGTTCGACGCCCTGCGCGCGGAGGTAGCGTCGCAGCCGCACCGGCGCGGCCTGCCGCAGCGCTTCCGCTTCCGTCTCCGCGCAGACCACGCCGAGCGCAAGAATGGTCCGGCGCGCCTCTTCGTCGACGTGCGCCCTGTAGTATTCGAGCGCCCCGCGCGTCGGATCGGGATTGATGAAGTGCGCGAAGGCGTACGGCAGGCCGATCTCGGACGCGGCCTGCGCGCTCCACATGCTTGAGCCGAGCAGCCAGACGTCCGGACCGCCCGGCATGTCCGGAGTCACGAGAATCCGTCCGAACGGATGGGCCGGCGGGAACGCCTTCCGGAGAAACGCGAGGAGTTCCAGGAGTTGGTCCGGAAAGTCATCGACCCACTCCCGGCTGCTGCGGTCGCGGCGAAGCGCGTAGGCTTCGAGCGGGGCGCTGCCGGGCGCCCGGCCGATGCCGAGGTCGATCCGGCCCGGGTACAGGGCGTGCAGCACCCGGAAGACCTCAGCGACCTTCAGCGGGCTGTAGTGGGGTAACAGGACGCCGCCGGATCCGACGCGGATGCCGGACGTCTCCGCCGCGACGCGCGCGATAAGCGCCTCCGGAGCGGGGCTCGCGAAGCCGGGCGTCGCATGGTGCTCCGCGATCCAATAGCGCTCGAACCCGAGCGCGTCGGCGCGCCGCGCGAGGTCGATCGTGTTGCGCAGCGCATCCGCCGGCGTCGAGCCGGAGGAGACGGGCGACTGATCGATGATGGAAAGTCTCACCGGCGATCCTAACGACCTGCGCGGCCTAGGCATTCCCCGGTCTGCGCGGGACTCCCGGCCGCATGCACGGCCTCCCGCCCAGTGACGGCCGCCGTCCTCCACGCGTTCAGCCTGGCGTTTGCCATGCTCTGGGAGATCCTGTGGCCGCTCATTCTCGGCTTCGCCCTCTCGGCCGGCGTGCAGGCCTTCGTCTCGAAGCAGCAGATGGTTCGCCTGCTCGGCGACGATTCACCGCGCGCGATCGCGCTGGCGACCCTGTTCGGGTTTGCGTCATCCTCGTGTTCGTACGCGGCCGTAGCGCTCGCGCGGTCGCTGTTCCGACGCGGCGCCGACTTCACCGCCGCGATCGTCTTCCAATTCGCGTCGACCAACCTCGTCATCGAGCTCGGCATCGTCATGGCGGTCCTGCTCGGCTGGCGCTTCACCGCGGCGGAGTTCGTCGGCGGGCCAGTCATGATCGTGATGCTCTGGCTGCTCTTTCGCGCCACGCTGCGCCGCCCGCTCGTCGAGGAGGCGCGCCGACAGGCCGGCGCGGGGCTGACCGGCCGGATGGAGGGGCACGCCGTGATGGATATGACCGTCGTGGACGGTCGCCCGCTTCTCGCCCGCATGCTCTCGCCGGAAGGCTTCACTGCCATCAGCCACTACTTCGTCATGGACTGGGCGGCGGTCTGGCTGGACGTGGCCGGCGGCCTCTTGATCGCGGGCGCGCTCGCGGCCTGGGTGCCGGATGCGTTCTGGCGGGCGTTCTTCCTGACCGGACATCCGCTCGGCAACCTGTTGTGGAGTCCGTTGATTGCGCCGTTCGTCGCCATCCTCTCGTTCGTCTGCTCAGTGGGGAACGTGCCGCTTGCCGCGGTGCTGTGGAACGGGGGCGTCAGCTTCGGCGGCGTGGTGGCGTTCATCTTCTCGGACTTGATCGTGCTGCCGATCCTCGACATCTACCGAAAATACTACGGCCGGCGGATGGCCGTGTATTTGCTCGCGACGTCGTACGCGGTCATGGCCGCGGCCGGACTCCTCGTCGATCTGCTCGTTCGCGCCGCGGGCCTGGAGCCCGGCGTGCACAACGTGGTCGTCCTCGAGGCGCATGTGACCTGGAACTACACCACGGTTCTCAATCTCCTGTTCCTTGCGATCGGGGCGGTGCTGGCCGTGCGCTTCGTCCTGACCGGCGGACTCGAGATGCTGAGGATGATGAACGCGCCGCCGGAAGGGCCGCACCCCGCTCACTGATTGCCGCGTGCGGCGAGCGTCGTTACCGGTCGGTCGCCGGTAGCGACGGGCTATCCTCTAAAGTCGCCTCGGCGGAAATGGCGTGGCGGCGATCGCAAGACGATCGCCGCCACGGTGATTGAAGTGTAGTTAAGAGTTAACGTTCGCGGTCTGTCCCATTACCCACGCCGTTAGGGCCCCCATTTCCCGCACCCTTGTCGGTACCGCCGTTACCCAAGTTGGTCCCGTTGTTTCCATGCCCACCGTTTCCGCTGGTGCCACCATTGCCACCGGTCCCGCCGTTGCCACCATTCCCACCCTGGCCGCCG